>NZ_JBWKYJ010000092.1:0-15338 GCF_059423685.1 Acidovorax sp. GW460-11-11-14-LB4
CCATGGCAGAAAAGAAGCTCCAGCCCATCATCATCAAGCGCGTCAAGAAAGGCGGCCACGCGGTGCATGGTGGCGCCTGGAAGATCGCTTATGCCGACTTTGTGACGGCGATGATGGCGTTCTTCTTGCTGATGTGGCTTTTGGGCTCCACGGCCAAAGGTGAGCTGCAGGGCATTGCGGCATATTTCGCTTCGCCGCTCAAAGTGGCGATGACCGGAGGCGACGGTGCAGGCAACAGCTCCAGCGTCATCCCCGGTGGCGGCAACGATCTGGCCAAGGTGCATGGCCAGGTGCGCCGCTCCGATGTGGAAGAAGCCAAGCAGCGCCGCATGAGCATCGATGCCGCACGGGCAGAACGCGCCAAGCAGGACCAGGAACGCATCAAGGCCCTGGAGGCCAAGATCGATGCGCTGATCACCGAGAACCCGCGCCTGAATGAGTACAAGTCGCAGATCCGCATCGACATCACGCCCGACGGGCTGCAGATTCAGATCATCGACGACCAGAACCGCCCCATGTTCGACAGCGGTAGCGCGTTGGTAAAACCCTACATGCGCGACATCCTGCGCGAAATTGGCGCAGCCCTCGGTGGCGTTGAAAACCGCATCAGCCTTGCAGGCCACACCGACGCCGTACCTTATGGCAACAGCGAAAAGGGGTACAGCAACTGGGAGCTATCGGCAGATCGCGCCAACGCCTCGCGACGGGAACTGGTCTCTGCGGGCATGCCAGACGCTAAACTGGGCCGCGTGGTGGGCTTGGCCGCCAGTGATCTGCTGGACCCCAAGAACCCACGCTCCCCCTCCAACCGGCGCATCACCATCACGGTGTTGACCCGGGAGGCCGAAGAACGGCTCATGGGCAAAGGGATTCCTGAAATCACGTCCACAGAACTGTTGACGGAAAAGCGGGAAAATCCCCCCCCAAGCAGGTAACAGTTACGACTTGTCACCAAACCTGCCACCCATGACAATGCTTACAGTAAATCTCGACTGAAAGGGTCCCAAGTGACCACAGCCCTTCGTTTTTTGATCGTTGATGACTTCTCCACCATGCGACGCATCGTTCGCAACCTGCTCAAGGAGAGCGGGTTTGCAGACGCCGACGAGGCCGAGGATGGCGTCGCCGCACTCAACAAGCTGCGCAACAGCAAGTTTGACTTTGTGGTGACCGACATCAACATGCCCAACATGAACGGCTTCCAGCTGCTGGCCGAGATCAAGAAGGACGACAAGCTCAAACACCTGCCCGTCCTGATGGTGACCGCCGAAGCCCGCAAGGAAGACATCGTTGCCGCCGCCCAGGGAGGCGCTGCGGGTTACATCGTCAAACCCTTCACCAAGGCAACTCTGGAAGAGAAAGTGACCTTGATTCTGAAGAAGATGGGGTTATGACACCATGGACGACACACCGGACAACAGCCAGCCTGCCGATGTTCATCACAAGATTGGCCTGCTGACACGCCAGCTTCACGATTCGCTCAACGAGCTGGGTTATGCCGACAAGCTACGCGGCTCCATGGGCGAGCTCCCCGACGCACAGAGCAGACTTTCCTATATTGCCCGCCTGACGGGAGAAGCGGCCGAGAAGGTGCTCAACCGCGTCGAACAGGCCAAGGCCCAGCACGACTACATTGCGGCGGAAACGCGCCGGGTCGTCAACTCGCTGGTGGCGGACCCGGTGGCGGCCGTGGCCAAAGGCGAGATCTTCAACTTTCTGACCGACGTGGAGCGCGTGACCAAGGAAGCCGACACGCACCTCACCGAAATCATGATGGCGCAGGATTTTCACGACCTCACCGGCCAGGTGATTGCGCGCGTGGTGAACCTGGCAGCCACCATTGAAGAGCAGCTGGTGCAACTGCTCATCCAGACGGCTCCGCCCAGCGCCCAGGTGCCCGCCGAGCCCGCCCGCGCAGCGCATCTTCAGGGCCCGGTGGTGGACCCGGAGAACACCCCCGACGTGGTCACCGACCAGTCCCAGGTAGACGACCTGCTGGCCAGTCTGGGCTTCTGACGCTCCGTTTTCAGTCCAGCAGCCCCAGGGCGCTAGTGCAATATGCCTTGATTGCTATCATTTCTGAAAATAATGGCAGCAATCCACGGTGCGGGTCAGACACAGACCCGCCGCTAGACACACCCCAGGCACCACCGAAAAGAGGGGGCTGCAGCCCCCTTATCAGCCTTTAGATTTCCAGGTCGCTCACGACAATGGCATGACACCAGCCGTCATGCCACCATGGAATCCAGCCAAGAAAAAAGCCTCCCCGCGTCAGAACGCAAGCTGCAAAAAGCGCGCGAAGACGGCCAAGGGGCACGCTCGCGCGACTTGTCGCACCTGGCCATCCTGGGCGCGGGCGCCGCATGCATGCTGCTGCTGGCCCCACAGCTGATGGACCGCATGCAGTGGGCCATGAGCCAGCAGCTGGCGTTCAATGCGGCCACGGTGATGGCGCCAAGCACCATGCTCTCGCGGCTGCAGGACATGGTCATCGTGGGCTTGGTGGCCAGCACGGTGTTTGCCACCCTCACCAGCGCTGCGGGGCTGATCAGCGCCATCGGGGCGGGCGGCTGGATTCTCAGTGCCAAGCCCATCACACCGCAGTTCAACCGACTCAACCCGATCTCCGGACTGGCCAACCTGTTTTCCAAGCAGCAGATGGCCAACGTGGCCAAGATGGTGCTGATGACCGCCATCCTGACCTACGTGGCCTGGAAGTTCCTGGGCAACAGCCTCGAAACGGTGGCCATGCTGGTGCTGCAGCCCTCGCCGCTGGCCATTCGCCAGATTGCAGACTGGCTGACTTCGGGCATGAGCCTGTTGCTGCTGGTCGTGTTTCTGGCAGCTTTGGTGGATGTGCCTTTGCAGGCGTTCTTCTTCAAGGAACGACTGAAGATGTCGCACGAGGAAGTCAAGCAGGAGCACAAGGAGTCTGACGGCAACCCCCACACCAAGGGCCGCATCCGCCAGAAGCAGCGCGAGATCGCCGACCGGGCCAGCGTAGGCGCCGTCCCCAAGGCCGACTTTGTGGTGATGAACCCCACCCACTACGCCGTGGCACTCAAATACGACGAGAAGACCATGAGTGCGCCCCAGGTCATCTCGCGCGGCACCGACCTCATCGCCATGAAGATCCGCGACGTGGCCAAGGAGCACAACGTGCCCGTGCTGCAGTCGCCCATGCTGGCCCGTGCGCTGTATGCCCATGCCGAGCTGGACCAGGCCATCCCCGCGACGCTCTACACCGCCGTTGCCCAGGTGCTGGCCTATGTGTACCGCCTCAAGGCGGCCCTGCGTGGCGAAGGCCGCATGCCCGACAGCCTGGTGGAGCCTTTCGTGCCGCCTGAACTCGATCCGCTGAACCGCACCACGGTGCAAGGTGCTGCCGTATGAACACCTCCGTAAAGTCTTTGCAGCAATGGGCGGGCACCAATGCCAGCGCCCTGCAGGGCCTGTCGGCACCACTGCTGGTGGTGGCGATTCTGGCGCTGATGGTGCTGCCCATCCCCCCGTGGCTGCTGGATGCATTTTTCACGCTCAATATCGCCGTCGCGCTGATGGTGATGATGGTGGCGGCGTACATGCTGCGTCCGCTGGACTTCGCGGCATTCCCTTCGGTGCTGCTGCTGACCACACTGATGCGCCTGTCGCTGAACGTGGCCTCTACGCGCGTGGTGCTGCTCGAAGGCCACCAGGGCCCTGGCGCAGCGGGTGCTGTGATCGAGGCCTTCGGCCACTTCCTGATCGGCGGCAACTTCGCCGTCGGCCTGATCGTTTTTGCGATCCTCGTGGTGATCAACTTCGTGGTGATCACCAAGGGCGCCGAGCGCATTGCCGAAGTGTCGGCGCGCTTCACCCTGGACGCCATGCCCGGCAAGCAGATGGCGGTGGATGCCGACCTGAATGCCGGCCTGATCGACGAAAAAGAAGCCAAGCGTCGCCGTGCCGAAGTGGCGGAAGAAGCCAACTTCTTCGGCTCCATGGACGGCGCGTCCAAGTTCGTGCGCGGCGACGCCGTGGCGGGCATCCTGATCCTGCTCATCAACATCATTGGCGGCTTCGCCATTGGTGTGTTGCAACACGACCTGTCGGCCAAGCAGGCCGCAGACAGCTACATCCTACTGGCCATTGGCGATGCGCTGGTGGCACAGATTCCCGGCCTGCTGATTTCGGTAGCAGCCGCCATGGTGATCTCGCGCGTGGGCAAGGACCACGACATGGGCCGCCAGATCGTTCAGCAGCTGTTCATGTCGCCCCGCGTGCTGGGCGTGACGGCAGGCATCCTGATCCTGCTGGGTTTGATCCCCGGCATGCCGCATGTGGTGTTCCTGACCATGGGCAGCCTGCTGGGCTACGGCGCCTGGGTGATGTATGAGCGCCAGAAGGTTCCCCCGGTGGTCGAAGCCCCACCGCCGCCCGCCACCGATGGCGAAGCCACCTGGGACGACTTGCAGCCCGTGGACCTGCTGGGCCTGGAACTGGGATACCGCCTCATCAGCCTGGTGGACAAGAGCCGCCAGGGCGACCTGCTCACCCGCATCAAGGGCGTGCGCCGCAAGTTTGCACAGGAAGTCGGCTTCCTGCCCCCTGCCGTGCACGTACGTGACAACCTCGAACTCAAGCCCAGCGGCTACCGCATCACGCTGCGCGGCGTGGTGGTGGGCGAGGGCGAAGCCTTCCCTGGCATGTTCCTGGCCATCAACCCCGGCGGCATCACCACGCCGCTGATCGGCACGGCCACCACCGACCCTGCCTTTGGCCTGCCAGCACACTGGATCGACGATCGGCAAAAGGAAGCCGCACAAATGGCCGGTTTTACCGTCGTTGATTCCGAAACCGTGATGGCCACCCATTTGTCACACTTGATGCAAGTGCAAGCCGCCAAGCTCCTCAGTCGCACGGAAACGCAGCAACTGGTGGAACACGTGGCCAAGCTGGCCCCCAAGCTCATCGAAGAAGTAGTCCCGAAAATGGTCTCCATCGCAACGTTCCAGAAAGTCCTCCAGCTGCTGCTGGAAGAGTCTGTGCACATCCGCGATATCCGCACCATCATCGAAACGCTGGCCGAGCATGCTGGTGGCGTCTCGGACCCCGTCGAGCTGGCCCGCCGCGTGCGCATTGCGCTCTCGCCCGCCATCGTCCAGCAGATCTACGGCCCCACCCGCGAGCTCAACGTCATTGCCATCGAGCCCGGCCTGGAGCGCCTGCTGGTGCAAGCCCTGGGCAATACGGCAGGCCCCGCGCTCGACCCCGGCGTAGCCGACATCCTCACACAAAAGGCCGCCGAAGTGGCCCTCAAGCAGGAAGAGATGGGCCTGCCCGCCTGCCTGCTGGTTCCCGACCAGATCCGCAATGCCATCTCCCGCCTGGTGCGCCGCGTAGCGCCCCGCCTGCAGGTGCTGGCACACAGTGAAATTCCAGAGACCCACACCATCCGTATTGGGCCGATCCTTAAAGGTGCATCAGCATGAACATCAAACGCTTTACCGCCCCCACCTCCCGGGAGGCTCTGGCCAAGGCGCGCATGGCCTTTGGCGACGGCACGCTGATCCTGTCCAACCGCCCCACGGCCAACGGCGTGGAAGTGGTGGCCACGGCCGAGGACACGCTGTCGGCTCTGGACGGTGGTGCGCCCACCGCTTCGTCCAATCCGCCCCTGCTGGCGCCCAGCACTGCGCGCAGCACCCCCCAGCGCGCCAGCCAATCGGCAGCAGCGTCGGGCCTGGGCCGCAACCCGGTCGAGGAAGACACCGAACAGCTGGCCATGAGCACGCTGTCGTTCCAGGACTATGTGCGCGAACGCATGCTGCGCCGCCGCCACGAGGCACTGAATGGCCCCTCGGAACCCCAGACACTGTCTGAACGCAGCCGCGACCAGGAACCGGAACGTGAACGCATGCCCGCGCCCTCGGTGGCGCGCCACAACCCGCTGCGCACGATCCCGATGGACATCCCGCCCGAGCCACCGCGCCGCCGGCAAGAAACCCCCAGCGCCCACCTGATCCAGTCGAACAACCAGCAGAGCGTGATGAACGAGCTGCACGCGATGAAAGAGCTGATCGAAGACCGCTTCAACACGCTGGCCTGGCTGGGGCAGGCGCGCCAGAACCCGATCCAGTCCAACCTGATGCTGAAGATGATCCGTGCCGGATACTCCCCGTCGCTGGCCCGCGCCGTGCTCGAACGCATGCCCGAAGACCTGTCGGCGGGCGAATCGGTGCGCTGGCTGATGGAGGTGCTGGAACGCAACCTCAAGACCGACCAGACCGATCCCCCCCTTTATGAACAGGGCGGCATCTTCGCCATGGTGGGCTCTACGGGTGTGGGTAAGACCACCACCACCGCCAAGCTGGCTGCCATGTGCGCCCGCATCCACGGCCCCGGCAGTGTGGGGCTGATCACACTTGACACCTACCGTGTGGGCGCGCACGAACAACTGCGCACTTACGGGCGCATGCTGGGCATCGTGGCCCACCTGGCACACGACCGCGCCGCGCTGCAAGACCTGCTGGGTCTGCTCAGCGGCAAGAAAATGGTGTTGATCGACACCACCGGCGTGGCCCCCAGGGACCCCCGCAAGCGCGACATGCTGGATGTGCTGGACCTGCCCCATGTGAACCGCCTGCTGGTACTCAACGCCGGCTGCCATGGCGACACGCTGGATGACGTGCTGACCGCCTTCAAGACCGACGGCTCGCAGCAGGCCATCCTGTCCAAGGTGGACGAAGCCGTGAAGCTGGGCCCCGCGATCGACGCACTGATCCGCCACCAGATGGTGCTGCGCGGCGTGACCAACGGCCAGCGCGTGCCCGAGGACTGGGAGCGTGCCAACGCCCACCAGCTCATCAGCGCCTCCATGCGGTCGCCGGCGAAGTCGGCTTTCGACCCCAAGGCCACGGACCTGAACTTCTTCTTCTCGCACTCTCCTGACACCGTGACGGAGGGGGGGCTGGTCGATGCTTGATCTGGGTTTTCACCAGGCGGCCAGCCTGCACAGCCTCACCCCGCAGGCAGAGCTGCGGCTGCTGGCAGTCGCCAGCCAGGGCAACACGGCGAGCGGCCTGGAAACGCTATGGCAGATCTGCGCCAGCCTGCAGCGGCTGGGCTATCCGGTGGTGGTACTCGACGGCACGGCGCAGGAGTCCGACGACAGCCCCGGGCTGCTGCACCTGCTGCAACATGCAACGTGGAATGACGGCGCCAGCCTGAACCTGGGCGCCACCGCATCCTCCCTCGCCGTGATTCCAGCGGCCAAGGGGCTGCAGCACCTGAGCCGCAAGGCCAGCGGCAGCACACGCTCGCCCATGGAGAGCTTGCTGCCCTGCTTCAGGACTTACGGCCTCATGGTGATTCACGCACCAGCCTCCACCCTGGGGCCCCTGCTCACCCACACGGCCACGGTGCCGCTGGTGGTCATGGGCAGTGGCGCAGCGGGCGTGATGACCAGCTACAAGAGCCTCAAGCAGATTGCGCTACACACTGGCTTGCCCTGCATGGTGGCCGCTTTGCTGCACGGCAACACCGCCGCCGAACGCCGCAAGGCCCAGTCCCAGCTGATGACCTTGCAGGCATGTGCCGAGCGCCATCTGGGCGGCCCGATACGAACCACCACCATTGCCACTCAGAACCCCCAGGAGCTTCAGCGCCTGGCCTTGCAACTGCTGGAAAATGCGGGCACTATGAACGGAGCGCTGGCTGCGCTGACACCCAGCAACTTGACAGGCATGCCTGCGCATTTTGTCCGGAGCCACTGACCAGAGCCTGTGATGCACCTCTACGTACGCACGTTGACCCGAAACGCTCCCCACGGTCTGGCAAGTTGCTGGCCCCGGGCGGCGGAAAAAGATCGGGTGATGGCACCCCCAAGCGGCTCCAGAACAAGATCGCATACCCGCCCTACCAGTGCATAACACCCTCTCTATGTACACCGCCAAAGGCCAGCTTGATCGCGATGCCATGATCCGCCAGCATGTACCGCTGGTCCGGAGGATTGCGCACCACATGATCGCCAAGCTGCCTCCCAATGTCGAGCTGGATGACTTGATCCAGGTCGGCATGATGGGGCTGGCCGAAGCCCTGTCGCGCTACGAAGTGGCACAGGGCGTGCAGTTTGAAACCTTTGCCACCCAACGCATCCGGGGCGCCATGCTCGACGAGCTGCGCGAGGGCGACTGGATGAGCCGCAGCTCGCGCAAGAGCCAGAAAGACATTGAACACGCTGTGCACCGGCTGGAGCAAAAGCTGGGACGCAGCCCGCTGGAGTCCGAAATAGCCAGCGAAATGGGCATGAGCCTGGCGGACTACCAGAATCTGCTGGGCAAGGTCCGGGGCACCCAGCTGGTGTACCTCGAAGACATGACGCATGGCAACGATGACGAGGATGGGTTTCTGGACCGCCACGTTGCCGACAGTGCGGCTGACCCGGTGGAGCTGCTGCGTGATCAACGGCTCAAGACGTCACTGGTCAACGCCATCAAAACCCTGCCGGAGCGCGAGCAGCACATCATGGGCATGTACTACGAACATGACATGAACCTCAAGGAAATTGCCGCCGTGCTGGGCGTCACCGAGTCGCGCGTGTGCCAGCTGCACAGCCAGTCCATTGCCCGGCTGCGGGCCAAGATGCGCGCGCACTGAGCGCCCCCACCGGCGGAAAACAGGCGCCGCACAGGTCGTTGCGGAGGGTCGGGTTACGAGCCGCCGCTTTTCGCGACCGGGCCCACAACCCCTTCAGAACAATGGATGCCGCTCAGCCTGCAGAGCGGTAGATGCGCGCCACACCCGGCGCGGCTCCGCGCGCCCCCAGGCCATCGCCATAGGTAGCCGCCGCATTGGGGGGCAACAGGCCGGCGGCTTGGCGGTCCGTGTTGGCGGCCAACCGGGCCAGGCTTTCACGGTGCAGGATCAGCATGCTGCGGATCGCATCCGCGCGCTTTTGCAGCGACGCCGGCAAGGGCGCCCCCCGCGCGGCCGCCTGCTCCAGCGCACGCGAAAAATCGGCCGCTGCATCACGCAAGGCCGTGCTGTTTTTTTCCAGGGAGGTAGGGTCGGCCGCGAGAAGTGCGGCGGAGACTTGTTCGATCAGCTGCTCAACAGCCGAGAGAGATTCTTCCAGAGACATGGCGCATTGTGCGATGGATTGCGCCCGGGAGCAAAACGCCGGTCAACCCCGCGAGCGGGACAGGATCTCCTGGGCGTTGGACAACAGCTTGTCGGCAATGGCTTCGGCGTCGACCGAGAATTCACCCTTTTCGATGGCAGCGCGCACTGCCTTGACCTTACCCGCGTCAAAATCTGCCGTGCTGCGGGTGGCAGGGCTGAGCGCCCGGGCCGCGGTGGACACAGTGACAGGCACACCGGCGGATGACGCCATCAGTGCGTCCTTGGTGGCTCCTTCAGCAGCGCTGGCTGGGGCCTTGGCTTGCTTGGCAAGCCCCGTCGGCGGCAACCCGCCCGGCAGTTCCGGTGTTTGACCTATCTTCATCGCTCTCTCCACCACCCCGTTGGATGTGGGGCATCAGTAGCAATGTTTTCGACCCATTTGGCCCGGACTTTAGCCATTTATTACCGGGGCGTCATCACAGAGTGACATCCACTGTCCCAGAATCATTCACAGTTCCACTTACGATACGGCCATTCTCCATGCGCACGCGCACAGTCTGCCCGACAGAGCCTGCGGTCAACGCCTGGCCCGCAGAGCTGACCGCATAGCCCGGCCCCTGAGCCACCACTTTCACCTGCGCACCGGCCTTGAACAGCAGGGGGGCACGCACCATGGCCTGGCGCACCGCCTGCCCCGCCACCAGTTGGCGGGCCGCGGTCTGCCCTACCCACAGGTCGGGATTGGCCATGACGGGAGAGGAATCGGCCGCCCAGTCCACTTCGGCCTCTGTGGCGTCATTGGCCGTCAACACGGCACCGGGCGCCACATTGTTGGTCAACACCCAGGCCGGGCCAAACGCCTTGATGGTGACGGGCAAAAACACGTTCCATGCGGTGGCGCCCTCCACGCAGCGCAGCCCCAGACGGGTCCGGCCCCACAGGCGGGCACCTACGGGCAGATAGGGTTCAACGCGCGCACAGGGCGCCAGCCGCAGGCGCGAATCCAGTGAGCCAACACTCACTTCCATACGCAGTGGCAGCGCGGAGGACGGGTTGCGGGCCAACGCATCGTCCAGCCAGCGCTGGGTAAGCGGCCCCAGGTCCGCCGCGGGGTCTGCCGCCGACTGAGCGTGCGCAACACCATGGGGGCCCAGCGCAGCCACAGCCAATACACCCACCAGGCAGAACGTACGCACCAAGGCGCCGGCACGCACAGCCAGCGACTTCCGGGTGGCGCCGCACAGCGCGGCGTCGGTGTTGGCGGCAGAGAAAAGGAAGTGGGCGGTCATAGGGGCCTCCTGGGCATCGGCTGGCCAGGCTGCCCGCGCACGGGGTGCTACGGAAGGCAGGGGCCATTTCACCCCTGGAACTATAGGCAGATGACCCGGACGCAAAACCCGGAACTGCGCATCCATTTGCCACTTCTTCGCGCTTTAGAAAAAGGGCGCGGTTTCCATAATCGAGCCACGCCAAAAGCCCCCCGGGGATGGCGACTTTGCAACCGACGGTGTGAGGCACACATGCTTGACAAGATGACCAACCAGCTGAATTTTCACGGCAACGCCCTGGTGCTGCGTGGGGAACGTCAGCGCGCCATCGCCAGCAACATTGCCAACGCCGACACCCCTGGCTATGTGGCACGCGACTTCAAGTTTGGCGACGCGCTGCGCGAGGCCACGGGCATGACTTCTTCCGCCACAGGCACTGCCGGCGCAGCGGTCACGCGGCTGGCAACCGGAGGTTCGTACGGAACCGCAGGCACGACCGATCCGCACCATATTCCGCTGCCCACCGTGAATTCCAGCACCAGCATCGACCGGCAAGGCGCCCTGGGCTATGCGGTGCAAACCCAACCGAGCCTGGACAACAACTCGGTGGACCTGGACCGCGAGCGTGCCAACTTCGTGGACAACGCCGTGCGCTATGAAGCCACGCTGCGGTTCATCAACGGCAACGCCAAAACCATGCTCAGCGCCATCCAGGGCCAATAACCAGCCAGCCCCGCAGCGCAGAAAGCGAGCCACCCCATGTCCATGTTTTCGATTTTCAACGTATCGGGCAGCGCCATCAGTGCGCAGTCGCAGCGGCTCAACGTGGTGGCCAGCAACCTGGCCAATGTGGACGCCGTGGCAGGCCCCGATGGTCAGGCCTACAAGGCACGCCAAGTGGTGTTCCAGACAGCGCCCATGGGGGCCGACAGCTCTGCGGGCGTCAAGGTCAGCGGTGTCAGCGAAAGCAATGTGCCGGGCCGCCGCGTGCACGACCCCAGCCACCCGTCGGCCGACGAGCAGGGGTATGTGACGCACTCCAACGTCAACGCGGTTGAAGAGATGGTCAACATGATCTCTGCCTCGCGCTCGTACCAGAACAACGTCGAGGTCATGAACACGGCCAAGTCGCTGCTCCTCAAAACCCTGCAGATGGGCCAGTAAGGCACGAGCCTGCTCCAAGAAGGACACCACCATGATTCTCAGTGCCACCAACGCCCCCACGGTGACGGACTCGTCCAGCACCAAGGCCAACGCGTCCACCGACCCGGCTGCCGCGCAAGACCGCTTTTTGAAACTGCTGGTTGCGCAGCTGAACAACCAGGACCCGATGAACCCCCTGGACAACGCCCAGATGACTTCGCAGATCGCGCAGATCAACACGGTGACCGGCATCCAGCAACTGAACCAGACCATGCAGAGCATGGCTTCGCAGTTCAACTCGCTGCAGGTCATGCAGGGCACAGCCCTGGTGGGCCGCAATGTGCTGACCGAGGGCTCCAGCCTGGCGGTGGCGGACAAGACCGGCAAGGGCGGCTTCGAGCTGGGCTCGGCCGCCACCAACGTGAAGATCGAGGTCACAACCGCAGGCGGGCAGGTGGTGGACACCATCGACCTGGGTGCCAAGGCGGCGGGCCGCCACACCTTCGACTGGGACGCCAGCCAGTACACCGGCTCCACCGAAGGGCTGCAGTTCCGCGTGACGGCCGTCAATGGCTCCACCAAGCTGGACTCCACCGCACTGAACCTTGCCAAGGTGACGGCCGCAGGCGCCGAGGACGGACAGCTGGTGCTGAGCCTGTCCAACGGCAAAACCATCAACTACAGCCAGATCAAGGCCTTGGTGTAACACCAGCCTGCTTCGTATCGCGTCAACAGGAGAACACCATGAGTTTTCAGCAAGGCCTGTCCGGCTTGAACGCCGCCAGCAAGAACCTCGATGTCATCGGGCACAACATTGCCAACTCCAACACCGTCGGGTTCAAGGCCTCGCGGGCCGAGTTTGCCGAGATGGTGGCCTCTGCCATCGGCTCGGCAGGGGGCTCCAATGCAGGCATCGGCGTGGAAGTGGGCGCCGTGGCGCAGCAATTCACCCAGGGCAACCTGACCATCACCGGCAACAGCCTGGACGTGGCCATCAATGGCAATGGGTTCTTCACCCTCACGCTGCCCGATGGCACCGCCGCCTACACCCGCTCCGGCAACTTCAAGCTGGACAAGGAAGGCAACATGATCACCAACGACAACGCGTCGGTGATGGGCTACCCGGTGGACCCGGTGACGGGTCTGCGCACCGGCACCGACCCCATCCCCATGGTGTTCCCGACCGCCGAGCCAATTCCCGCCAAGCAGACCACCAAGATCACGGCGGCCTTCAACCTGGACGCCCGCGCCACCGACGCGGCGGGCAACCCCGCAGCCACGCCCCCCATCCCGGCCACGCCGCGCGCCACCTATGGCACGTCGATCAACGTGTTCGACAGCCAGGGCGTGGCCAAACCGGTGAGCCTGTACTTTCAGAAAACCGCCACCGCCAACACCTGGGACGTATACGACGCCCTGGACGACCCCACCGCTGTGCCGCCCGTGGTGGCCACGCCCATCGGCCAGATCACGTTCGACAACAACGGCGCCATCACCGGCCCGGTGGCCACGCCACCCGCCACGGGCTTTTCGCTGCCGCTCACCATCAACCCCACGCCGCCCAACCCCAATAACCTGCCCACCTATACCGTGGACGTGAGCCTGGACAAGGTGACGCAGTTCGGCAAGAAGTTTGCGGTGTCCAACCTGAGCCAGGACGGCTACACCTCGGGCGAGCTGACCGGCATCAACATCGAGAACAACGGGATGATCATGACCCGTTATTCCAACGGCGTGACGCGTGCCGAGGGCCAGCTGGCGCTGTCGAGCTTCCGCAATACGCAGGGCCTGGCCTCGGTCGGCAGCAACAACTGGGTGGCCACGTTCGAGTCGGGCCAGCCCGTCGTCGGCACCGCCACGGATGGCAGCTTTGGCTCGCTGCGCTCGGGCGCCCTGGAAGACTCCAACGTGGACCTCACGGCCGAGCTGGTGAACATGATGACCGCCCAGCGCGCCTACCAGGCCAACGCACAGACCATCAAGACGCAAGATCAGGTGATGTCCACCCTGGTGAACCTGCGCTGACCGGCTGAACCCCCACTGAACCCGCCCAGGACACCGGAGATCCCCCATGGACCGCATCATCTACACCTCGATGACAGGCGCCAACGCCGCTGCGCACCGGCAGGCGGTGCTGTCCAACAACCTCGCCAACGTGTCCACCGGCGGGTTCCGCGCCGAGATGTCCACCTTCCGCTCGGTGCCGCTGCAAGGCGACGGCGCCAAGACGCGCGTGTTTGCACTGGAGGCCACCTCGGGCTACGTCAACACCCCCGGCCCTGTACAACGCACCGGCCGCAACCTCGACGCCATGGCGGCCGGCAATGCCTGGTTTGCAGTGCAGGGGCTGGATGGCACCGAGGCCTACACCCGTGCGGGCAGCTTTGAGGTGTCGGCCACCGGCCAGCTGCTCACCCCCACCGGCCTGCCCGTGTTGTCCGATGGCGGAGCGCCCATCGACGTGCCGCCCGGTGCCGATGTGTCGCTCGGGTCGGACGGTACCGTGACCTCCAAGATCCCGGGCCAGCCCGCCCAGGCCATTGGCCGCCTCAAGCTGGGCACACCCACGCCGGAAGACCCGCTCAAGCGCGGCGACGACGGGCTGTTTCGCACCACGTCGGGCGACCCCATGCCCAACGATGCCAACGCGCGCATGCTGTCGGGCGCGCTGGAGGGCTCGAACGTGAACCCTGTCGAATGCATGGTCGGAATGATCGCTGCATCGCGCCAGTTCGAGCAGCAGATGAAGCTGCTGCAGACCGCCGAAACCAACGACAAGACCGCCAGCCAGCTGCTGAGCATGAACGGCTGATGCCGCTGCCCCCCAGCACGCACCTGCCATAAGGAAGCACCATGATCAACTCCCTCTGGATCGCCAAGACCGGCATGTCTGCCCAGCAGACCCAGCTCGACGTCATCTCGCACAACCTGGCCAACGTCTCCACCACGGGCTACAAGCGCAACAACGCGGTGTTCGAAGACCTGATCTACCAGAACCTGCGCCAGGTGGGTGCCAACACCACCGAACAAAACCAGCTGCCCACCGGCCTGCACCTGGGCCTGGGCGTGCGCACGGTGGCCACCAGCCGCAACTTCATGCAGGGCAGCCTGCAGGAGTCCAAGAACAACCTGGATGTCGCCATCAACGGCAACGGCTTCTTTGAAGTGACCATGCCCGATGGCACCGTGGGCTACACCCGCGACGGCTCCTTCCAGGTCGATGCCCAGGGCCGCATGGTCACGTCCAGCGGGCTGCCCGTGGTCAATGGCATCACCATTCCGGCCAACGCCACCAGTGTCAGCATCAGTGCCGAAGGCGCCGTGGCAGTCACCGTGCCGGGCAACACACAGCCGCAGACCGTTGGCAACCTGGCCATGGCCAGCTTCATCAACCCGGCCGGCCTGGAGCCGATCGGGCAGAACCTGTTCAAGGAATCCGCCGCCTCCGGCCAGCCCCAGCAGGGCACCCCCGGCACGAACGGCCTGGGCATCATCAAGCAGGGGTTTCTGGAAGCCTCCAACGTCAACGTGGTGGAAGAGCTGGTCACCATGATCCAGACCCAACGCGCCTACGAGATGAATTCCAAGGCCATCCAGACCTCGGACCAGATGCTGGCCAAGCTCGCCCAGTTGTGACCAAAAAGCCCCTCGCGCTTTTGCCCAGGACCTTCGCCATGCGCACTTTCACACGCCCTCTTCGCCTGCTGCAGGCACTTGGCTCGCTGCGTGCGGGTATCCCCGCGCTGGGCGCAGCACTGCTGTGTGCCGGCTGCGCCACCCTGTCGCCACCGCCGCCGGTGGACATCCTGCCCACCACCCCACCCC
>NZ_JBWKYJ010000093.1:0-14757 GCF_059423685.1 Acidovorax sp. GW460-11-11-14-LB4
CGCCCCAAGCGCCCCCGCCCCCGAAGAAGTCGAAGCCGCCATGGCCGCCCACGCCTCCGATGAGCTGGCACGCCTGCAGGGCGAGCTGGCCGAGCTGAAGGCCAAAAGTGCCGATCTGGCGGACCAGTTCCTGCGCGCCAAGGCCGAGGCTGAGAACGCCCGCCGCCGCGCTGAAGAGGAAGTGTCCAAGGCCCGCAAGTTCGGCATCGAGAGTTTTGCCGAGAGCCTGCTGCCCGTGGCTGACAGCCTGGACGCGGCCCTGGCCATCAAGGAGGCCACGCCCCAGCAACTGCGCGAAGGCGCCGACGCCACCTTGCGCCAGCTGACGTCTGCGCTGGAGCGCAACAAGGTGGTGGCCATCAACCCCGCCGCAGGCGCCAAGTTCGACCCCCACCAGCACCAGGCCATCAGCGTGGTGCCCGCGGAGCAAGAAGCCAATACGGTGGTGGCTGTGCTGCAAAAGGGCTACGTGATCGCGGAGCGCGTGTTGCGCCCAGCCTTAGTCACCGTGACTGCGCCCAAGTAAGCCTCAAAAAAATCGACCTGGAAGACTTGAAGCAAACCAAGTTATCCACAAGTTACTAGCCATCCAAACCATTCAAGCATTCGGAGAAAAATCATGGGAAGAATCATCGGCATTGACCTGGGCACCACCAACAGCTGCGTTTCCATCATGGAGGGCAACACGACCCGCGTGATTGAAAACAGCGAAGGCGCACGCACAACGCCCTCCATCGTGGCCTACCAGGAAGACGGCGAGATCCTCGTCGGCGCCTCGGCCAAGCGCCAGGCCGTGACCAACCCCAAGAACACCCTGTACGCCGTCAAGCGCCTGATCGGCCGCAAGTTCACCGAAAAAGAAGTGCAAAAGGACATCGACCTGATGCCCTACAAGATCGTGGCTGCCGACAACGGCGACGCCTGGATCGAAGTGCGCGGCAACAAGCTGTCGGCCCAGCAGGTGTCCGCAGACATCCTGCGCAAGATGAAGAAAACGGCTGAAGACTACCTGGGCGAGCCCGTGACGGAAGCCGTCATCACCGTGCCCGCGTACTTCAACGACGCCCAGCGCCAAGCCACCAAGGACGCTGGCCGCATCGCCGGCCTTGATGTCAAGCGCATCATCAACGAGCCCACCGCTGCAGCCTTGGCCTTTGGCCTCGACAAGCAGGAAAAGGGCGACCGCAAGATTGCCGTGTATGACCTGGGTGGCGGCACGTTCGACGTGTCCATCATCGAAATCGCTGACGTGGATGGCGAAAAGCAGTTCGAAGTGCTGTCGACCAATGGTGACACCTTCCTGGGCGGCGAGGACTTCGACCAACGCATCATCGACTTCATCATCGGCGAGTTCAAGAAGGAACAAGGCGTGGACCTGTCCAAGGACGTCCTGGCCCTGCAACGCCTGAAGGAAGCCGCCGAAAAGGCCAAGATCGAGTTGTCGAATTCGGCAGCAACCGACATCAACCTGCCCTACATCACGGCCGACGCCTCGGGTCCCAAGCACCTGAACATCAAGCTGACCCGCTCCAAGCTGGAACAACTGGTGGAAGAGCTGATCGAGCGCACCATCGCTCCTTGCCGCATGGCGATCAAGGATGCTGGCGTGTCGGTGTCCGACATCCATGACGTGATTCTGGTCGGCGGCATGACCCGCATGCCCAAGGTGCAGGAGAAGGTCAAGGAATTCTTCGGCAAGGACCCCCGCAAGGATGTGAACCCTGACGAAGCCGTGGCCGTGGGCGCCGCCATCCAGGGCCAAGTGCTGTCGGGCGACCGCAAGGACGTGCTGCTGCTGGACGTGACCCCCCTGTCGCTGGGTATCGAAACCCTGGGCGGTGTGATGACCAAGATGATCACCAAGAACACGACCATCCCGACGAAGTTCGCTCAGACCTTCTCGACGGCCGACGACAACCAGCCTGCCGTGACCATCAAGGTCTACCAGGGCGAGCGCGAAATGGCTACTGGCAACAAGCTGCTGGGCGAGTTCAACCTCGAAGGCATTCCGCCCGCAGCTCGCGGTGTTCCGCAGATCGAAGTGTCGTTCGACATCGACGCCAACGGCATCTTGCACGTGGGCGCCAAGGACAAGGGCACCGGCAAGGAAAACAAGATCACCATCAAGGCCAACTCGGGCCTGTCGGAAGAAGAAATCCAGAAAATGGTGAAGGACGCCGAGCTGAACGCTGCGGACGACAAGAAGAAGCTGGAACTGGTGCAGGCCCGCAACCAGGGTGAAGCCGCTGTGCACAGCGTCAACAAGAGCCTGACCGAACACGGCGACAAGCTCGACGCAGGTGAAAAGGACGCGATCGCTGCAGCCGTGAAGGCCCTCGAAGAAGCCCTCAAGGGTGAAGACAAGGCCGCGATTGACGAAAAGACGACCGCGCTGATGGCCGCCAGCCAGAAGCTGGGCGAGAAGATGTACGCCGAATCGCAGGCAGCGCAAGCCGCCCAGGCGGCCGGTGGTGCAGACGCCGCAGGCGCATCGGCCGGTGCAGCCAACAAGCCCGCAGACGACGACAACGTCGTTGATGCCGAGGTGAAGGAAGTCAAGAAGGGCTGAACGAGCCCCCGTTGACCCGAGCCGCCGCGCAATGCTCGTCAGGGGCTGCGCGGCGTTCCTGTTCCAACCGGGTTCTGAATCACTATGTCCAAACGAGACTTTTACGAAATCCTGGGCGTTCCGAAGAACGCCTCGGACGAAGAAATCAAAAAGGCCTATCGCAAGCTGGCGATGAAGCACCATCCTGACCGCAATCAGGGGGACGCAGCCAAGCCTGCCGAGGAGAAGTTCAAAGAGGCCAAAGAGGCCTACGAGATGCTCTCGGACCCACAAAAGCGTGCGGCCTATGACCAGTATGGCCATGCGGGGGTAGACCCCAACATGCGCGGCCCTGGTGGCGCGGGAGCAGAAGGATTTGGCGGTTTTGCAGAAGCCTTCGGCGACATCTTTGGCGACATGTTCGGCCAACAAGGCGGGCGCGGGCGCGGCGCCGGTGGACGCCAGGTCTACCGTGGCAGTGACCTCAGCTATGCCATGGAGATCACGCTCGAAGAAGCAGCTCGCGGCAAAGACGCGCAGATTCGTATCCCATCCTGGGACACCTGCGACACCTGCCATGGCAGCGGCGCCAAACCCGGCACCAGCGCCAAGACCTGCGGCACCTGCCAAGGCGCGGGCACCGTGCAAATGCGCCAGGGCTTCTTCAGCGTGCAACAGACCTGCCCCCACTGCCGCGGCACGGGCAAGATCATTCCTGAGCCTTGCACCACCTGCCATGGCCAGGGCAAGCTCAAGAAGCAGAAGACGCTGGAAGTGAAGATTCCTGCCGGCATCGACGATGGCATGCGCATCCGTTCCACAGGCAACGGCGAGCCGGGTACCAACGGCGGCCCACCAGGCGACCTGTACATCGAGATCCGCCTGAAGAAACACGACATCTTCGAGCGCGACGGCGACGACCTGCACTGCCAGGTACCGGTGAGCTTCATCACAGCGGCGCTGGGTGGCGAGATCGAGGTGCCCACCCTGCAGGGCAAGGCGGCCATCGACATCCCCGAAGGCACCCAGGCCGGCAAGCAGTTCCGCCTGCGCGGCAAGGGCATCAAGGGTGTGCGCGCCAGCTACCCAGGTGACCTGTACTGCCACATTGCGGTCGAGACACCCGTCAAGCTCACCGAACACCAGCGCAAGCTGCTGCGCGAGCTGGAAGACTCCCTCAAGAAGGGCGGCGCACGCCATTCGCCCAGCGGCGAGAGCTGGACGGACCGGTTGAAGAACTTCTTCAGCTGATCACGCACGGGTTTCCCGCCAAAAACCGCCTGCAGCCCCAAAGCCGCAGGCGGTTTTTTCTTGACGCAAGGCAAGAAACCCCCTGGCAACGTCCGCAGGCGCAATCCGACCAGTAGGATGGTCATCATCGATGATCACCCGGGAGTCTGGACACATGAACGTCAACATCACCTTCCTGGGGGGCTCCGGCACCGTCACCGGCTCCAAGTACCTGGTGCGTTACAACGGCAAGAGCCTGCTGGTCGATTGCGGCCTGTTCCAGGGCTACAAGCAGCTGCGCCTGCGCAACTGGCAGCCCCTGCCCGTCACGCCGCACCAGATCGACGCCGTGGTGCTGACCCATGCCCACCTGGACCACAGCGGTTACCTGCCGCTGCTGGCGCGCGACGGCTACACCCACGCCATCCACTGCACCCCGGGCACACGTGACCTGTGCACCATCCTGCTGCCCGACAGCGGGCACCTGCAAGAAGAGGACGCGGCCTTCCTCAACCGCCACCAGCTCAGCAGCCACAGCCCCGCCCTGCCCCTGTATACCCGGCTCGACGCGCTGCACTGCCTCAAACAATTCCAGATCCATGCCTTCCACAAGGCGTTCGAGCCCCTGCCCGGCTGGCGCGTGACCCTTTCGCCCGCAGGCCACATCCTGGGTGCGGCCAGCGTGCTGCTGGAGGTGGGCGGCAGGCGAATCCTGTTCTCTGGCGACCTGGGCCGGCCGGACGACTTGCTGATGAATCCACCGGACGCCCCGCCCCAGGCGGACACCGTGCTCATCGAATCCACCTATGGCGACCGGGAGCACCCGCCCGAAGGTCTGCTCGACGAACTGGGCCCCGCCCTGCAGCGCCTGGCCGCACGCGGGGGCATTGCCGTGGTGCCCGTCTTCGCCGTGGGCCGTGCACAGGCCGTGCTGCACGCCATCGGGTTGCTGAAGGCGCAGGGTGTGGTACCTGCATCGCTCAAGGTATTCCTCGACAGCCCCATGGCCGTGAGCACCACCGGACTGTTCCAGCACCACATGCAGGAACACCGCCTGAGCGGCCGCGAGGTGCAGGTGCTAGAGCATGGCGCCACCATGGTCCAGACCCCCGAGCAATCCAAAGGACTGGCCAAACTGCATGGTCCCATGGTCATCCTGTCGGCCAGTGGCATGGCTACCGGAGGACGCGTGCTGCACCACCTGGCGCTGCACGCTGGCGATCACCGCAACATGATCATTCTGACCGGGCACCAGGCGCCGGGCACACGCGGCGCGCGGCTGGCTGAGGGCGAACGGACCATCCGCATTCACGGCCAGGACGTGGCCGTGCGCGCCGAAGTGGTCAAGTTGTCTTCCGCATCGGCCCACGCCGACGGCAACCAGCTCATCGCCTGGCTGCGCAGCATGGGGCACGCGCCCGACCAGGTGTATGTGGTGCATGGCGAGATGGGCGCCGCAGACCTGCTGCGCCAGCGCATAGAACACGAATTGCGCTGGCGGGCCTCAGTGCCAGAGCACGACAGCACCTGCGCGGCCTGAGCCCGGTCTCTTTCTGCACTCCAGGAGAGCCGCTCTCGCGCAGAAGGGCATCGCAGCCATCGCGTATCGCGATGACAAATCACCAACAATGGGGAGAAAATATGAAACCTTCTCTTTTTGAGAAGTCAAAACCCCATGAAAAGCTCCGAGCGCAGTTTTGCGCGCCGTATTGACCTCACCTCGCTGCAATTGTTCGTGGCGGTGTGCGAGCTGGGCAGCATCGGCCGCGCCGCCGAGCGCGAATTCATTGCAGCATCGGCGGTCAGCAAGCGCCTGTCGGACCTGGAAACAGCTGTAGACACCGCCCTGCTCTACCGCCACAGCCGGGGTGTGACGCTCACGCCCGCCGGCGAGAGCCTGCTGCACCATGCGCGTACCGTGCTGTTTGGCCTGGAGCGCATGCAGGGCGAACTGAGTGAATACGCCGACGGCGTTCGCGGCCATGTCCGCATGCACGCCAACATCTCGGCCATCTTCCAGTTTCTGCCCGAAGACCTGGGCGCCTTCGCGCGCGAGCACAGCCAGATCAAGATCGACCTGCAGGAGCACCTCTCCAGCGATGTGCTGCACGCCGTGCAAGAGGGAGCCGCCGACCTGGGCATCTGCAACATCGGCATGGCAAACGGGGGCGGAGCCCTGGAGCTGCAGAGCCGCCCCTACCGCGCCGACAATTTGGTGCTGGTTGTGCCCCGAGCGCATGATTTATCTGCGCTGGATGCTATCAATTTTGAAGAAGTCCTGGACTGGGACATTGTGGGCCTGCACGCCAACAGCAGCATCAGCCTGGCCATGCGCGCGGCCGCTGCCGCAGCCGGGCGCCCCCTGCGCCAGCGCATCCAGGTGACGGGGCTGGACGCCATGTGCCGCATGATCGACAACGGCCTGGGCGTGGGCCTGCTGCCCGACCGGGCGTTTGCGCTGATGCGCGGTGTGGGCAACCTGCAAGCCATTCCGCTGAGCGATGCCTGGGCCCACCGCGAACTGCGCGTGGTAGCCCGCGACTTTGATGCCCTGCCCGTCACCGCGCGTTTGCTGGTGGAACACCTCTCACCCCGGGCAGAACCCGCCCCGGCGCACCCGGCCCCCGACACTAAAATCCAATCACCCACCTGAAAGCAGAAAGAAAGCCACGCCATGGGACGCACCCTGTACGACAAGATCTGGGACGAGCATGTCGTCCACACCGAAGAGGACGGCACCTCCATCCTCTACATCGACCGCCATCTGGTGCACGAAGTCACCAGCCCCCAGGCGTTTGAAGGCCTGCGCGAGGCAGGCCGCAAGGTCTGGCGCATGAGCTCCATCGTGGCCACGGCCGACCACAACACGCCCACCACGGGCTGGGAAAACGGCTACGACGGCATCACCGATCCGATCAGCAAAGAACAGATCACCACGCTGAACGACAACATCGCGCAGATCACACCCGCCGCGTTCTTCCCGTTCATGCACAAGCGCCAGGGCATCGTGCACGTGATCGGCCCTGAAAACGGTGCCACCCTGCCCGGCATGACCGTGGTCTGCGGCGACAGCCACACCAGCACGCACGGCGCGTTTGGCGCCCTGGCCCACGGCATCGGCACCTCCGAAGTCGAGCACGTGATGGCCACGCAGACCTTGCTGGCCAAAAAAGCCAAGAACATGCTGGTGCAGGTTGATGGCACCTTGGCCAAAGGCGTGACGCCCAAAGACGTGGTGCTGGCCATCATCGGCAAGATCGGCACGGCCGGCGGCACGGGCTACACCATTGAATTTGCAGGTTCTGTCTTCCGCGGGATGAGCATGGAAGGCCGCATGACCGTGTGCAATATGGCCATCGAAGGTGGTGCTCGCGCGGGTCTGGTGGCGGTGGACGACAAAACCATTGAATACGTCAAGGGCCGCCCCCTGTCGCCCACGGGCGTGGAATGGGACCAGGCCGTTGCGTACTGGAGGACGCTGCACTCCGACGCCGACGCAAAGTTCGACACCGTGGTCAAGCTTGATGCGGCCGACATCGTGCCGCAGGTCACCTGGGGCACCAGCCCCGAGATGGTGCTGGGCGTGGACGCCCGCGTGCCCGACCCGGACAAGGAAAAGGACGTCAACAAGCGTGGCGCCATCGAGCGCGCGCTGACCTACATGGGCCTGCAGCCCGGCAAGCCGATCAATGACATCACCATCGACAAGGTGTTCATCGGCAGCTGCACCAACAGCCGCATCGAAGACATGCGCGAAGCCGCCGCTGTGGTGAAGAACCTGGGTCGCAAGGTGGCCAGCAATGTGAAGCTGGCCATGGTGGTGCCCGGCTCGGGGCTGGTCAAGGAGCAGGCCGAGCGCGAGGGCCTGGACAAGATTTTTGTGGCCGCAGGCTTTGAGTGGCGCGAGCCCGGTTGCAGCATGTGCCTGGCCATGAACGCCGACCGGCTGGAGCCTGGCGAGCGCTGCGCCTCCACCAGCAACCGCAACTTTGAAGGCCGCCAGGGCGCTGGTGGCCGCACACACCTGGTGAGCCCGGCCATGGCCGCAGCCGCTGCCGTGCACGGCCACTTTGTGGACATCCGCCAGTTCACCTGAGCTGATCATTCATCCCATCATCCGCCCGTTGTCCTCTCTACTGCCCCAACCGCCTGAAGGAGCCTTGTCATGAAAAAGACCGCCACCCTCATCGCCCTGTCCCTGGCCTTTGTGCTGGCTGGCTGCAACACCGTCAAGGGTGTGGGCCAGGACATTGGCAAAGCCGGTAGCGCCATCGAGCGGGCCGCCAAGTAACTGATACCGCCATGCAAAAATTCACCTTGCTCAAGGGCCTTGTGGCCCCCATGGATCGCGAGAACGTCGATACCGACGCCATCATCCCCAAGCAGTTCCTCAAGTCGATCAAGAAGACCGGCTTTGGCGTGAACCTGTTTGACGAATGGCGTTACCTGGACCACGGCGAGCCCGGCCAGGACCCCGCCAGTCGCAAGCCCAATCCCGACTTCGTGCTGAACCAGCCGCGTTACCAAGGCGCCAGCATCCTGATCGCACGCAAGAATTTCGGGTGTGGTTCCAGCCGCGAGCACGCGCCGTGGGCCTTGGATCAGTTCGGCTTCCGCGCCATCATCGCGCCCAGCTTTGCCGACATCTTCTTCAACAACTGCTTCAAGAACGGCCTGCTGCCCATCGTGCTGCCCGAGGCCACGGTGGCCCAGCTGTTCGATGAAGTGCTGGCCTTCCCCGGCTACCAGCTCACCATCGACCTGGAGCGCCAGGTCATCGTGCGCCCCCAGGGCGAAGAGATCCCGTTCGACGTGCAGGCCTTCCGCAAGTACTGCCTGCTCAACGGTTTTGACGACATCGGCCTGACCCTGCGCCAGTCGGACAAGATCAAGGCCTTTGAAGCCCAGCGGCTTGCCACCAAGCCCTGGCTGGCACACACCATGGTGTCGTAACTCAAAAATTCAGCCCAATCGGCCGCAAGCGCTACATCCATATGCGCTAGCAGCTATCAAAAACAAAGCAAAATCAATGAAAATCGCAGTTCTGCCGGGTGACGGCATCGGTACCGAAATCGTGGCCGAGGCCGTCAAGGTCCTCAACGCACTCGACCTGAAGTTCGAGATGGAATCGGCCCTGGTCGGCGGCGCCGCCTACGAGGCCCACGGCCACCCGCTGCCCGAGTCCACCCTCAAGCTCGCCAAGGAAGCCGACGCCATTCTGTTCGGCGCCGTGGGCGACTGGAAATACGACAAGCTCGACAGGCCCCTGCGCCCCGAACAGGCCATCCTGGGCCTGCGCAAGAACCTGGGCCTGTTCGCCAACTTCCGCCCTGCCATCTGCTACGAGCAACTGGTGGGCGCATCGAGCCTCAAGCCCGAACTGATCGCAGGCCTGGATATCCTCATCATCCGCGAGCTGACCGGCGACATCTACTTCGGCCAGCCGCGCGGCCGCCGCGTGGCCACCGACGGCCACTTCCCCGGTGCCGAAGAAGCGTTTGACACCATGCGCTACAGCCGCCCCGAGATCGAGCGCATCGCCCACGTCGCCTTCCAGGCCGCCCGCAAGCGCAACAAGAAGGTCACCAGCGTGGACAAAGCCAACGTGCTGGAAACCTTCCAGTTCTGGAAGGACGTGGTCACCGACGTGCACAAGGAATACCCCGACGTCGAACTGCAGCACATGTACGTGGACAACGCGGCCATGCAACTGGTCAAGGCCCCCAAGGCGTTTGACGTGGTGGTGACCGGCAACATGTTTGGCGACATCCTGTCGGACGAAGCCTCCATGCTGACTGGCTCCATCGGCATGCTGCCCTCGGCCAGCCTGAACAGCAGCAACCAGGGCCTGTACGAGCCCAGCCACGGCAGCGCCCCCGACATCGCCGGCAAGGGCGTGGCCAACCCGCTGGCCACCATCCTCTCGGCAGCGATGATGCTGCGCTTCAGCCTGAACCAGGAAGCCGCCGCCCAGCGCATCGAAGCCGCCGTGCAGAAGGTGCTGGCCCAGGGCCTGCGCACGCCCGACATCTACAGCGAAGGCACCACCAAGGTCGGCACGGCGCAGATGGGCGACGCGGTGGTGAAGGCGCTGCAGGCGTAAATCACCCCAGCCGTCCGAGTTGCCCACAGCGGCGGCGCGCGGCATCCGCAAAAGGCGATCCTCTGTGATCGCCTTTTTTATGGGCGCGGACCGACTCGCACACCCATCCAGCCCGCCAGGGGCGCCGTCGCCGAGCGGACCATGGCGTTCCCGCAACGCTGCAAGCCTCGTGCAAGCCGCGATCTATTACAATAACGTCCATGTTTGCCGCCCGCCCGTTCGACCTGAACACCGCAACTGCCGCCCTGGCAGGCGTGGCTGTGCGCGCAATCACCACCAAAACCACGACCATTATTAAGGGCTGATCCAGCTCCGGTACCGTCGTGCGCCCTCTCCCGGCCAGACGAGCCGGGGCAAACAGTCTGGTCTGGCACTGTTTCTTAATCTGAAAAGGGGCGTTGAAATGAGCAAGTTGGTAGGTTTGGTCGGCTGGCGCGGCATGGTCGGCTCGGTGTTGATGGACCGCATGGTCGAGGAACAAGACTTCGACCTGATTGAGCCATTGTTCTTCTCCACATCCAATGCCGGCGGCAAGGCCCCTGCGCAGGCCAAGAACGAAACCACACTGCAAGACGCCTTCAACATCGACGCCTTGAAGCGCTGCGACATCATCATCACAGCCCAAGGCGGCGACTACACCACCGAAGTCTTCCCCAAGCTGCGCGCCGCAGGCTGGAACGGCCACTGGATTGACGCGGCATCCACCCTGCGCATGGAAAAAGACGCCGTGATCATCCTGGACCCGGTGAACATGCCCGTCATCAAGGACGCGCTGGCCAACGGCGGCAAGAACTGGGTGGGCGGCAACTGCACCGTGAGCTGCATGCTGATGGGCGTGGGCGCACTGTACAAGGCGGGGCTGGTCGAGTGGATGAGCACCCAGACCTACCAGGCGGCCTCGGGCGGCGGCGCGCAGCACATGCGCGAATTGCTCACCCAATACGGCACGCTAAATGCCGAAGTGAAGGCCCTGCTCGACGACCCCAAGAGCGCCATCCTGGAAATCGACCGCAAGGTCATCGCCAAGCAGCGCGCACTGACCGGTGCAGAAACCGCCAACTTTGGCGTGCCGCTGGGTGGCTCGCTGATCCCCTGGATCGACAAGGACCTGGGCAACGGCCAGTCCAAAGAAGAGTGGAAGGGCATGGCCGAAACCAACAAGATTCTTGGCCTGGGCGAAGGCTTTGACTCCGCAGCCATTCCAGTCGACGGATTCTGCGTGCGCGTGGGCGCCATGCGCTGCCACAGCCAGGCCCTGACCTTCAAGCTCAAGAAGGACGTGCCCGTGGCCGACCTCGAAGCAACGATCGCCGCCGACAACGAGTGGGTGAAGGTGGTACCCAACACCCGCGAAGCCACCATCAAGGACCTGACACCCGTCGCCGTGACGGGCACCATGACCATCCCCGTGGGCCGCATCCGCAAGCTGGCCATGGGCCCCGAGTATGTCGGCGCCTTCACCATCGGCGACCAGCTCCTCTGGGGCGCCGCCGAGCCACTGCGTCGCATGCTGCGTATCTTGCTCAACGCCTGATCGTCTCACCTCATAAAGCGCGCGCAAGCCCCCTTGCGCGCGCTTTTTTACGCCTGAGACATCGACACACTCGGTTACGCGGCGTTGGCAATTGGCAACATCTGCACGCCCCAATTTGGGGCGCCGGGACCCCACTCAAAGCTTCGGAGCCACCTCAGCTTGTCAGTGCAAAACATTGATGCTATGGTGCTTTTTACATATTTTCACGCGCCGGGGCGGGGATCAGACCATGAGAACAAAAGCACCGCTCGTCCGAGCCGCAAAAAATCCTAATCAGTTGTTGGCAAACATGCATCGTTGGAAATTTTCTGTCCTGGCGGCCGCGGCCGTGGCTTGCGCTGGTTTCTACACCAGCGACGCGTCTGCGCTGGCACTGGGCCGCATCACCGTGCAGTCTGCCCTGGGCGAGCCGCTGCGCGCTGAAATCGACCTGCCACAGATCACTCCGGCCGAAGCGGACTCGCTGCGTGCCACGACGGCCACGCCTGAGGTCTTCCGTGCCCAGGGCATGGAATACACGCAGACCATGAACAACCTGCAGATTCAACTGCAGCGCCGCGCCGACGGCACCGCCGTGTTGCGCCTGTCAAGCGACCGGCCTGTGAACGAACCCTTCCTGGACCTGGTGCTGGATGCCAACTGGGGCTCAGGCCGTATCGTTCGCAGCTACACCATGCTGTTTGACCCTCCAAGCATGCGCCGCGCAGCGCCTGCCGTCACAGCAGCGCCCCAAATTTCTGCACCGGTGGCGCCCCAGGTCCCTGCGACGCGCCCCGCAGCCACACCCCGTGCCAGCGAGGCAACCGCCGCTGCACCCGCACCCCGTGCGGCAGTCCCACGCCCTGCCCCCGCAGATGGCGTGACGGTACAGGCAGGCGATACTGCCGGCCGCATCGCGAACGCGTACAAGCCTGCAGGCGTTTCGCTCGACCAGATGCTGGTCGCCATGATGCGTACCAACCCGGACGCGTTCATTCAGGGCAACGTCAACCGCCTGAGGGCAGGTGCCGTGCTGCAAATGCCCGACCAGGCCGCAGCACAATCCACCACTGCCCCCGAAGCACGTCAGATTCTGGCCGCACAGGCCCGTGACTTCAACGACTTCCGCCGCAAACTAGCGGGTGCGGCCCCTTCGACCGAAGTGGCAGCTGCCCAGCGCTCCGCCTCTGGCACCGTACAGACGCGCGTAGAAGACAAAAAACCCGCGACTGCAGCGCCCGACAAGCTCACCCTGTCCAAGGGGGCCGTCAAAGGCCAAAAGGCAGCCGAAGAGCAAGTCGCCAAGGACAAACAGGCCAGTGAAGCCGCCACGCGGATGGCGGAGTTGTCCAAGAACATCACCGACCTCAACAAGCTGAGCGCAGCCTCTGCAGCCGCCGGAGGCAGCCCTGCGCCCGCCGCTGCGGGTGCGGCCAGCGCACCTGCGGGGGTGGCCGTGCAGGCCCCAGCCGTCCCGGCAACACCGACCGCGCCGCCGGCGCCCGAAGCCCCGGCATCCGCCCCCGCAGCGGCCGCCAGCACCCCGCCAGACACGGCAGTGGCAGCAGAAGCGGCCGCCTCGGCACCCGCCACGGAGGCCTCTGCACCCGCACCGGCCCCCAAACCGGCGCCCACACCCAAACCTGCTCCGGCCCCCGTCGAGGAGCCCGGCTTCCTGTCCACCCTCATGGACGACCCACTGTTGCCTATTGGCGGCGGCATCCTGGTGGCGGGCCTGCTCGGATTTGGCGCTTACCGCCTGGTCCAGCGCCGTCGACAGAACGGTGGGGTGGACAGCTCCTTCCTGGAAAGTCGCATTCAACCCGACTCGTTTTTTGGTGCCAGCGGCGGCCAGCGTGTAGACACAGCCAACAGCGACATGACCACCGGCTCGTCCATGGCCTATTCACCCAGCCAACTGGACGCCGGCGGCGACGTGGACCCCGTGGCCGAAGCCGACGTTTATCTGGCCTACGGTCGCGATCTCCAGGCCGAAGAAATCCTGAAAGAAGCCGTGCGCCACAACCCGGGCCGCGTCTCAGTGCACGTCAAGCTGGGTGAAATCTACGCCAAGCGCCAGGACCGCAAAGCCCTTGAGGCCGTCGCAGGCGAAGTGTTCAAGCTGACCCAGGGCGAAGGGCCTGACTGGAACCGCATTGCGGAACTCGGGCGTGACCTGGAGCCCGAAAACCGCCTGTACCAACCTGGCGGCCGCCCCGGAATGGCCGAGGATGAATCGCCTTCCGTGCCACCGGGCGGGTTCCCCAGCACCTTCACTGGTGCAGGCAGCCCTGCCGCAGCCCTGCCCCCAGACTTGGACCTCGACCTGGATCTGGACCTGCCCGATGACGCGCTGACGGACGCCCCCCCCGCTGCAGCCGGTGGTTTTGCTGCGGCCGCTGCGGCTGCTGCGGCCAACAACCACGGTGAAGCCGGCGAACCACAGACGCTGCGCCCCGAGTTGGATCTGCCCAGCATCCCCGACGAGCCCACGGCCGCGTGGAGCAGTCAGGAAACCGCTCCGAGTCCCATAATGGCGCCGCCTCCGGTCGCCAATCTGGACTTCCCCAGCAGCGACGACCTGACCATGGCGCCGTCCGGCCCCATGCCACTCCATGGAGAGCCCCAAGACTCCGGCCCTATGGAGTTTGATCTGGGCGACCTGTCGCTGGACCTGAACGCACCCTCCAAGCCCATGGCAGCTCCCGCCGCCAAGGCACCGGCTGCTCCCGCACCGGAATTCACCGACGATGGATCGGCCGCAGCGCAGGACGACCCGCTGGCCACCAAGCTTGCGCTGGCCGAAGAGTTCAACGCCATCGGGGACACCGACGGCGCTCGTACGCTGATTGAAGAGGTGGTGGCAGAGTCCAGCGGCGCCCTCAAGACCCGCGCCCAGCGCATGCTGGCCGAACTGGGCTGATGCCGCTCGGCCCCTCCGCTGATTTAACCCCCAGCACGTCCCCAGGCCGCCCCGTGACCCGGGTGGCGCTGGGTGTCAGCTACAACGGCCAAGCCTACAGTGGCTGGCAGAGCCAGCTTTCTGGCAACACCGTGCAGGACAAACTCGAAGCGGCCCTGGGCCGCTTTGCTACGCATCCGGTCAGCACCCTTTGCGCAGGCCGTACCGATGCGGGTGTGCACGGCCTGATGCAGGTGGTGCACTTTGACACCCCGCTGGACCGGCCCGCAGCGTCATGGGTCCGGGGTACCAACACCTTCCTGCCCTCCGACATTGCGGTGCAATGGGCTCAGGCGGTCCCAGACCACTTTCATGCGCGTGCCAGCGCCGTGGCCCGGCGCTATGCCTACGTGCTTCTGCAGTCGCCAGTGCGGCCCAGCGTGGATGCCGGGCGGGTGGGC
>NZ_JBWKYJ010000094.1:0-14746 GCF_059423685.1 Acidovorax sp. GW460-11-11-14-LB4
CCCCACGTCCCACAACGGCCCACGCACACCCAACGCCCACCCTCCATGTCCCAGCACTCGACCTCTTTGTGGAGCCCCTTGCGCCAACCCGCGTTCAGGGGCCTGTGGATTTGCGGCGGCATCTTTTTTGTGGGCAGCGGCATGCAGAGCATGGCGGCGGCCTGGCTCATGGTGGAACTCACGGGTTCGTCGTTCCTGGCAGCCCTGGTGCAGACGGCGGTGTTCATGCCCATGTTTTTGCTGGCCCTCCCTGCCGGCGTGCTGGCAGACACGACCGACCGGCGCCGGTTGATATCGGGCGCACTGCTGGCGCAGGCCGGGGCGTGCGCCTTGCTCACGCTGCTGACGCTGGGGGGCTGGAGTGGCCCGGCGTCGGTGCTGTTTCTGGTGTTCATCTGCGGCTGCTGCACGGCAGTGCTCACACCCGCGTGGAACTCGTCGGTCATCGACCCCGTGCCGCGTGACGAATGGCCCCAGGCCATCACCGCCGTGAGCATTGCCTACAACGCCGCGCGCGCTGTGGGGCCCACGATGGCGGGCCTGGTGTTTGCGCAGCTGGGCGCGGGCTGGGTCTTTGCCGTCACGGTGACCACCACGCTGGTGATGTGGGAGTCCATCCGCCGCTGGCCGCCCAAGGCACATCCGCCCTCCAAGCTGCCCGCCGAACGCCTGTGGGGCGGCACTCTGAGCGGCCTGCGCTTTGCCTGGCACTCGCGCATGATCCTCGCGCAACTGGTGCGCGTGATGGCCTTCAGCGCAGCGGGCTCGGCCCTGTGGGCGCTGCTGCCGGTGATTGCGCAGCGCCAGCTCGGCACAGGTGCACAGGGTTTTGGTCTGCTCATGGGCTGCCTGGGCACGGGCGCCGTGGCGGTCGGCCTGGTGCTGGGGCGGCTGCGCGCGCGTTTTGGGCTGGAGGCCATCGTCGGCGCCGGTGGTGTGGTGTTTGCGGTGGCCATGCTGGTGGCTGCACTGACCCACGTTGCCTGGGTGGTCTACATCGCCATGCTGTTCGCGGGCGCTGCCTGGATGTCGGCCATGTCTACCTTCAACACCGCCACGCAGGCCAGCGCCCCACAGTGGGTGCGCTCGCGCGCCGTGGCCATGCACATGGTGGCGGCGCTGGGCGCGTTTGCGATGGGCTCGGCCTTCTGGGGCGCCTCCTCGGACCTGATCGGACTCATGCCCACCTTGTGTGTGGCCGCCGCGCTCATGGGCGCGGGCCTGCTGCTGGCCCGCCCCATGCCGCTGCGCATGGGCGCGCTGCACGAGGTGACCCAGGCCACGCCCTGGGACGAACTCTTCATCGAGGCGGAGCCCCTGCCCGAAGCGGGCCCCGTGGCCGTGGAAGTAGGCTACCGCATTGCCCCCGGCACCGACGCCGCCTTCCTCGACACCATCAGCCGCATGAAGGCCCCGCGCCGACGCGACGGCGCCACCTTCTGGCGCATCTACAAGGACCTGGGCGAGCCATCGCGGTATGTGGAGCGTTTCATCGTCGAGTCCTGGGCCGACTACCTGCACCAGCGCGCCCGCGCCACCATGGCCGACCAGGCCCTGGAGACCGAAGTGCGTGCGTTTTTGGCGCCGGGCGAAGTCGTGCGGATGTCGCACTACATTGCAGAGCGATAGATGCCCTTGAGCCGACCCGTCGTGGTTTCGGCTTGATGCGCGTCAATTTCCGCAGCCGGATCGGATGCCGAGGCCGGCGGTCTGCCTGCGACAATCGCACCATGACCTTCGCCCCCCTTGCCAACGACACCTTCCTGCGCGCCTGCCGCCGCCAGGCCACCGACTACACGCCCCTGTGGCTCATGCGCCAGGCGGGGCGCTATCTGCCGGAGTACAAGGCCACGCGCGCCCAGGCGGGCAGCTTCATGGGCCTGGCCACGAACGTGGACTACGCCACCGAAGTGACCTTGCAGCCGCTGGAGCGTTTCCCACTCGACGCCGCCATCCTGTTCAGTGACATCCTGACCGTGCCCGACGCCATGGGCCTGGGCCTGTCGTTTGCCGAGGGCGAAGGCCCGCGCTTTGCCAAGGTGGTGCGCGACGAAGCAGCCGTGGCCGAGCTGGCCGTGCCCGACATGGACAAGCTGCGCTACGTGTTCGACGCCGTCACCAGCATCCGCAAGGCGCTCAATGGGCGTGTTCCTTTGATCGGCTTCTCGGGCAGCCCCTGGACACTGGCCTGCTACATGGTCGAGGGCAAGGGATCGGACGACTACCGCCTGGTCAAGAGCCTGATGTACGCCCGCCCCGACCTGATGCACCGCATCCTGGCCATCAATGCCGACAGCGTGGCCGCATACCTCAACGCCCAGATCGACGCGGGCGCACAGGCTGTGATGATTTTTGACAGCTGGGGCGGCGTGCTGGCCGACGGTGCCTTCCAGGAGTTCAGCCTGGCTTACACCAAGCGCGTGCTGGCACAGCTCAAGCGCACCGGCGTGGATGGCACCGATGTGCCGCGCATCGTCTTCACCAAAGGCGGCGGCATCTGGCTGGAGGACATGAAGGACATCGACTGCGAGGTGCTGGGCCTGGACTGGACGGCCAACCTGGGCAAGGCGCGCGCCATCGTCGGCGGCCAGGTGGGCGGCCCCGGCAAGGCGCTGCAGGGCAACATCGACCCCAACGTGCTGTTTGCGCCGCCTGCACAGATCGTCACCCAGGTGCATGCCGTGCTCGACAGCTTTGGCAAGCCCCACACCGACCGCAACACCACCGGCCCCACGCACATCTTCAACCTGGGCCACGGCATCAGCCAGTTCACCCCGCCCGAGCATGTGGCGGCATTGGTGGAGGCTGTGCACAGCCACTCGCGCGCGCAGCGCCAGGGCTGACACCCCGGGCGAGGCATCCAGACCGCCCGGCACACCGCGCAGGGACCAGGTGATGGCAACGGAACACCCTGTACCGCCGCCAGCGGAGTCCCCCACTGGCCCGCAGGCACTGCCCGCCTCGGCCCTGCAATCCCCACCCTGCGCGCTCGCAGACTGCGTGCGCGCCTTTTTCTGGCGCGACCTGGGCCGCCAGCCGCCCCACACGCCAGCGGACACGCGCGTGCCGCCCGGCCCCTACCCCGGCATCATCTGGCTCACGCGGGGCACGGCCCAACTCGTGGAATGTGCGGGCGCGACCGCCGCAGCGGCCATGCCGGCCATCACGCTGTCGGGCGCCCACCGACATCCGTACCACTCGGTCTCCTCCCGTGATGGTGATTCGTTCTGCCTGGCGTTCCAGCCCGGCGCGCTGGGGCTGCTCACCGGGCAGGATCTTGCGCCGCTGACCGACCGGGTCACGGACGCAACGACCTGGCTGCCCGCGGCCTGGCACCCTTTCCTCGCGGCCGTCCACGCGGCGCCTGACCACGGGGTGCGTCAGGCGCTGTGCGTGGACTTCCTCACCCCACGCTGGGCGGTCGTGGCCGACCGGCATGCTGCCTGGTTGCAGGTGTTGCACCAGGCTTGGCAGCGCGGCGCACGCCAGGCCCTGGCCTCTGCGCTGGACTGGACGCCCCGGCACCTGCAGCGCCGCACCCGGCAGCTGGCGGGCCTGCGGCCTGGCGAGATCGAACGCATGCTGCGCGCCGAACATGCCCTGCTGGCCATGCGCGACGGCAACGCCGGTGCCCTCGATGCCGCGCTGCGCCATGGCTACGCCGACCAGGCGCATTTCAGCCGCGAGGCGCGCGCCCTGTTCGAAAAGCCCCCCGCAGCGCTGAAGGCCCACACCCGGCGGCCGGGCGACGATGCGGACTGGCTGCTGCGGCGCAGTTGAAGCCGCCGCCCGCTGGAGACTGCCGATTACCGCTGGATCACCTGGGGCCGCTTGATCTTGGCCTGCAGCTGCAGGATGCCGTAGAGCAGCGCCTCGGCTGTGGGCGGGCAGCCGGGCACATACACATCCACGGGCACGATGCGGTCACAACCCCGCACCACCGAATAGCTGTAGTGGTAATAGCCGCCGCCGTTGGCGCATGAGCCCATGGAGATCACGTAGCGCGGCTCGGGCATCTGGTCGTAGACCTTGCGGATGGCGGGCGCCATCTTGTTGGTCAGGGTGCCGGCCACGATCATCAGATCGCTGTGGCGCGGGCTGGAGCGCGGGATGATGCCGAAGCGGTCCAGGTCGTAACGCGCCATGGCGGCGTGCATCATCTCGACCGCGCAGCAGGCCAGCCCGAAGGTCATGAACCACAGGCTGTCGGTGCGTGCCGCCTGCACCACCTCGTCCAGCCGGGCCAGCACAAAACCGTCGCGCTCCATGGTGGGCGCATCTGCCATGGGGGAAGAAGAGTAAGTAGCCATGGCGGCATCGTCGCCACAAGTCGCCGCGCCGTCTTGAAGCAAAGCGACATGGACCGCTGTGACACCAAGAACGCCAGACACTCCGGGCCCTGCGACAATCCCCGGGCATTTCGCAGCAGATCCGGCGTCCCCGCCAGCGCACTTATGCACAAAATTGGAGCATCCTCGTACTAGGCGCGACTTCGTACGGCAACTTGCAAACAAACCTCGCCACGACGCTAAGTGCTTGATTTATATGGCGTTAAATCCCCTGCTTTTTTGACAGGCAATCCAGCCAAAGCACGAATTGACAAGGACTTGCGGAGCAAACCCAAGGGATATCAACAAAGTTATCCACAGAAATTCTGAATTTCTTACAAATTCCTTGTCAAATCAAGCACTTGCAGGCCATATCGAAGAAACGCATGAACATGGACTCACGCCGATAGCACAAAAAGGGGGCAACCTGTCCTCTTGACGAAGTCCTGCTGTCCGACTTATGCACACAAAACGTGATGCAGCGCAACATGGAGACGCTGAATCGGCTTAGCACAAAAATCCGGGGCAAATTTCTTCAGATGATTGATTCATAACGTTTTTTTTGGAGTGCTGTATTTCCGGGCAATCTGTTCGCAGCCAGCATTCATGCGGCTTGGGCGGGGGTCGGGACAGGATGTCAACAAAGTTATCCACAGAAATCCGGGATTACTCACACACCCACAGCAAATCAAGCACTTAGCCGCCAAAGCTCCAGATCACATCCACAACGCGCACTAAGCCTATTTCTCCTCCATAGCTCGTGTCTATGCCCTCCTCCCTCGTCCACGTTGCCCTGCAGACGCCATCGCACAGCGGAGTCGGCGACCTGCTGAGCTACGCCAGTGAGCGCCCGCTCTCACCGGGTACGCTGGTGCGGGTGCCCTTGGGCACGCGCGAGGTGCTAGGCGTGGTGTGGGACGCCGACGAAGCCCCCGGTGAGCTGCCCGATGGCGCCACGCTGCGCCCCATTGCAGGTGTGCTGGAGGGCGTGGCGCCCCTGGATGCGTCCTGGCGCCGTCTGGTGGGGTTTGCAGCACGCTACTACCAGCGCGCCTTGGGCGAGGTGGCCCTGGCGGCCCTGCCCCCTCAACTGCGCGACCTGCGCCCCGAGCAGTTGGCACGGCGGCTGCGGCGCCCGGCCAAGGGCGCAGGAGACACCTCACGCACTATTGAAAACATAGCACTCAGCGCAGAACAAGAAAGCGCCAGGGCCCGAATTTCCTCAGAAAAAGGGCCTTTCCTGCTGTTTGGCAGCACCGGCAGTGGCAAGACCGAGGTGTATCTGCGTTGCGTGCAAGAGATGCTGGAGACCGACCCCACCGCCCAGGCGCTGGTCATGGTGCCCGAGATCAACCTCACGCCCCAACTGGAAGAGCGCTTTGCAGGCCGCTTCGCTCCGCGCTTCGGACCCGGTGCCGTGGCGTCGCTGCACAGCGGCATGACCAACCCGCAACGCCTGGCCAGCTGGCTGGCCGCGCACAGCGGCAGCGCACGCATCGTGCTGGGCACGCGCATGGCGGTGTTCGCCAGCCTGCCCGGCCTGAAGCTCATCGTGGTGGATGAAGAGCACGACCCCAGCTACAAGCAGCAGGAGGGCGCGCGCTACTCCGCGCGCGACCTGGCCATCTGGCGCGGACGCGAGCAGGGCGCGAAGGTGATCCTGGGCTCCGCCACGCCGTCGCTGGAGAGCTGGTACGCCAGCCGCCCGGCCACGGCCGAAGACCCAGAAGGTGGCCGCTACGTGCGGCTACACATGCCCAGCCGCATTGGCGCCGGTGCCCTGGCCCGTGTGCGCCGGGTGGACATGAACCAGCAGCCCCGCCGCACCGTGTTCAGCGCGCCGCTGCTGCAGGCCATTACCGAACGCGTGGCGCGTGGCGAGCAGAGCATGATCTTGCTGAACCGCCGGGGCTACGCGCCCGTGCTGCACTGTGTGGACTGCGGCTGGAAGAGCGACTGCCCGCACTGCAGCGCGCACCAGGTGTTCCACAAGACTGACCGTACCCTGCGCTGCCACCACTGCGGCCACACGGTGCGCGTGCCGTTTCACTGCCCGACCTGCGGCAGCCCCGACATCCACCCCATGGGCAAGGGCACCGAGCAGCTCGAAGAACAGCTCGGCACGCTGCTGCGGGAGGTGCTGCGACCCGACCGCACGCCCGCCCGCATCGCCCGCATCGACGCCGACACCACCAAGGCCAAGGGCGCGCTGGAGGCGCAGTTGGCACAGGTGCATTCGGGCGAGGTGGATGTGCTGGTGGGCACGCAGATGATTGCCAAGGGGCACGACTTTCGGCGCATCACGCTGGTGGCTGCGGTGCAGCCCGACGGTGCGCTGTTCAGCAGCGACTTCCGCGCCGCGGAGCGGCTGTTTGCACTGCTGATGCAGGCAGCAGGCCGCGCCGGGCGCGATGCCGCCTACATGGCCGCCCAAGCAGTGCATGGCACGCAGCCCGAGATGTGGGTGCAGAGCTTTCACCCCCAGCACGCCGTGTTCGAGGCGCTGCGCAAGCACGACTACGAAGCTTTTGCCGCCCAGCAGCTCAAGGAGCGCGAAGAGGCCGCCATGCCCCCGTTCTCGTACCAGGCGCTGGTGCGGGCCGATGCGCGCACGCAGGAGGTGGCGCAGGGCTTTCTGACTGCGGCCACCGCCGCCGCCCACGCCACGCAGTTGCCGGGCTTGCCCGATGGCACGGTGATCCTGTTCCCGCCTGTGCCGCTCACGATCCAGCGCGTCGCCAATGTGGAGCGCGCCCAGATGCTGATGGAAAGCAGCAGCCGCACCACCCTGCAGCGCTTTCTGGCCGCATGGCAGCCGATATTGCAAGCCACGCGCAGCCAGCCGGAGCACAAGGGGCTGATCCGCTGGCTGGTGGATGTGGACCCGCTGGCGATCTGAGGCGCACCGGCAGTCTGTCGCAGCGGCCAAAAACAAAGGGGGCTGCGCTTTTCAACGCAGCCCCCGCATCGTCAGAGCGTGGTTCGCCGTTTACAGCGCGCCGTCACCCAGCACGATGCCTTCACGTCGCGGGTCCACGCCGCCTTCCAGCTTGGTCTGGCCGTTGCGGTTGACCCGCATGATGGTGGAGACGCCACTCGACTGCGCGGCGTTGTTCACCGTGTGGCCCTTGGCCTTGAGGCCGTCGATCAGCCCGGTGAGGTCCAGCGCCGTGTTGGCACCATCCACGTTGGTGGTGGGGCTGTTGGTGGCGCCAAAGTTCACCAGCGATGTGGCTTGTTGAGCGTCCAGGTTCCAGTCCACCGCGCCGACCACGGTCTTGAGCACGTACTGGATGATGGTGCCGCCGCCGGGCGAGCCCGTCGCCATCACGAAATCACCCGGCTCTGTGCCCTTGAACACCAAGGTGGGTGCCATGGTGCTGCGGGGGCGTTTGCCGGGGGCCACGCGGTTGGCAATGGGCACACCCGCACCATCGGCCGGTTGCGCCGAGAAGTCGGTGAGCTGATTGGTCAGCAGAAAGCCGCCCACCATGTGGAACGAGCCCATGCTGGACTCAACCGTGGAGGTCATCGACACCACGTTGCCATAGGCATCCACGATGGAGAAGTGCGTCGTGCCGCGCTCCACCGTCTTGTCCACACCCAGAGGCACATCGCCCAGCGCCCCTGCCGACGCCGTTCCCAGCGACTTGCCGTCCGGCTGGATCAGTGCCGCGCGCTGCTTCAGGTAGGCCTTGTCCAGCATGGTGGACACACCCTTGCCGGGCAGCGGGATGAAGTCGGTGTCGGCCACGTACTTGTCGCGGTCGGCGTAGGCCAGGCGCTCTGCCTCGGACACCAGGTGCACGCCCATCACGCTGGGTACGCCGCCTTCGTTGGTGGGGTTGGTGGGGCCGTATTTGGAAAGGTCGAAGTTCTCCAGAATGCCCAGCGCCTGCGCGATGGCGATACCGCCCGACGACGGCGGCGACATGGTGCAGACGTAGTAGCTCGCGCGGTAGGTGGTGCACACCGGCTCGCGCTTTTTGGCCTGGTAGTTCTTGAGGTCGTTCACCGTCATCAGGCTGGGGGTGATGGGCGTCTTGGCCGCATCATCGCCCACCGCCTGGGCTGCCTTGGCCACGATGGCCTCGGCCAGCGGGCCGGAGTACATCGCGTTGGCACCGCCGCTCGCCAACGTGCGCAGTGTCTGGGCGTAGGGCAGGTTGGTCGTCACCGTGCCGGTGGCCTTGGGGGTGCCGTCGGCGTTGAAGAACGCGGACACCGCATTCGCGTCCAGCGCCAGGCTAGCGGCGTTGCCCTTGATCGCGTCGCCCATGCGGCCGGGAATGCGGTAGCCGTTGGTGGCCAGCTGGATGCCTTCGTCAAACAGCTTTTCCCAGCCCAGCTTGCCATGCTCCTTGTGGGCCATGTCCAGCATACGCATCACACCCGGCACACCGATGGAGCGGCCACTGCGCCGAGCGCTGGGCACGGGCGCAGCGGACGAGGCATCACCCTGGTCCTGGCGCACCAGGTAGTAGCCGTTGGCGGCTGCGGGTGCGGTTTCACGGCCGTCGTACGCCACGACCTTCTTGGTGTTTGCGTCGTAATACATCATGAAGGCGCTGCCCGCCAGCGTGCTGGACTGCGGCTCCACCAGGCCCAGCACAGCCTGCACGGCCACGGCGGCGTCCACCGCAGTGCCGCCGGCCTTGAGCACGTCGCACCCGGCCTTGGTGGCCAGCGGGGTGTTGGCCACCACCATGTATTTGCTCGATTGCTTGGCCTTGTAGCCCAGGCGGTAGCCCGATGCCGCCTCGGGCGCTGCCGGGTCACCCGCCACGCCAGAGCCCACCACCACGGCCGAGCCAGAGCTGGACACCACCGAGCAGCTCTGGGCATTGTTGTCCACGGCCAGGTCGTTGTCCGAGCCACTGCCGCAGCCCGAAAGCACCAGCGCAACGGCCACGGGCGTGAGTGCCCACAGCGCGATATTCCTCTTCCTCATAGTGAATCTCCTGTTGTTGTCCGTTCGTGGGCATGGATTGACCACGTGGCATCGTCGGCGCAAAAAGCATGCCGTGTCGAATGTTTTTTCGTATCGTTTTCTCAAGGCAGCCATCTCAGGAAGGCAACGACAGGCAGGCCAAGGCGGCGGCACGACAGCGGCACGGCCACATTGTCTGGACGACGCCTGCGCGCGAGCCCCGCATGAAAAATCGAAGCAAATCCGGCGGTAGCGCTAGTGCATCATGCACTGGTAGCTATCATTTTTGATAGTCCGAGTCCCCGCTCTGGCTTTGAGCCTGCACCTACACTGCCCCGTACCGCAGCAGGAGACCCCATGACCCCCGAACAATTTGCAGACGAACTGGCCCGCGAAGGCTTTGAGCCCGCCGTCACCGTGACCCGCGAAGCTGGGGGCATGCTAGGTGACCACACCCACCCGTTCGAGGCCAAGGCGCTGATCCTGTCGGGTGATATCCGCATCGCCACGGCTGCGTCAGAACGTGTGTACCAGGCGGGCGATGTCTTTCACCTGGCGGCCGAAGAGCCGCACTCGGAGTTCTACGGCATGCTGGGCGTGCAGTATCTGGTAGGGCGCAAGACACCCACGGCGGCCTGACACCACCTCACCGCAGCAGCCTGGCGGCTCAGGTCAGCAGCGCGACGGCGGCAGAGAAGCTCAGAAAAGCCAGCGCGGTGGACACCAGGATGATGCGCGCCACTCGCCCGTTGTTGGCGCCAAACTTCTCGGCCAGCAGCGACACGTTGCTGGCGCTGGGCAGCGCCGCCAGCAGCACCATCACCGTGAGCGCAAAGGGCGTGAGCGGTACCCCCATCGCCATGGCCGCCGTGCCTGCGCCCCACACCAGCAGCGGGTGCACCAGCAACTTGGCCAGCGCCACCGGCACGTAGTCCCGTGCAGGGACCTGCTCGTGCTGGTTCATCTGCGAGCGGGCCAGCACTGCGCCGATGGTGAACAGCGCGACGGGCGAGGCCGCGTCGGCCAGCATGGCGATGGTCTTGTCCACCGGGCCCGGCAACTTGAACTGCAGCGCCGACGCCAGCGTGCCCAGCGCTATCGACCAGGGCATGGGGTTGGTGGCCATGCCCCTGAAAGCGCTTTTCAGCGCCACGCCCACGCCATGGGTGCCCGCCCCATCCAGGCGTGAGAGCGCAATACACAGTGAACTGGTGATGACCATGTCCACCACGATGGTGACGATGGCGGGCCCTGCGCTCTGGGCACCCAGCAGTGCCACCAGCAGCGGCACACCCATGAAGCCCGTGTTCGGGAAGGCTGCGACGAGCGCACCAAAGGCCGCGTCGTTCCAGCCGATGCGCGCGTTGCGCGTAAGCGCCACCGTGGCGCCCACCATGACCAGCGCACACAGCACATACACGCCTGCCACGGCCGGGTCCAGCAGTTGGTGGATGGGTGTGCTGGCGCCAAAGCGGTACAACATGCACGGCAGCGCAAAGTACAGCACGAAGGCGTTGAGCCCCGGGATGGCAGGTTGCGGCAGCACGCCGCGCCGTGCGGCGAGGTAGCCACAGAGCACGAGCGCAAAGAAGGGGAAGGTGACGAGCAGGACGGACAGCACAGCCCGATTGTCCTTGTTGCGCCAGCAGCCAGGGTCTGCGGCGCCCGGGGTGGTCAGCGCAAAGTCAGGTGGGTGGGCTCGCGGGGGGCGAGCGCAGGCACCCGTTTTTTGTTATTGCTTGCGCTGAATGATGAGGTTGCGCTTGGCATCCTCCGGGTAGGCAAAGGTGATCGCGCCGTTCTTGACCATGCCCATGACCAGCATGTTGCGCGTGATCGCGTCCTTGTCCTGCGCGCTGAAGGGCTTGTCGTAGGTGGTGACCACGCCGTAGTAGGTCTTCATCTTGCCCTCCAGCGATTCCTTGATGGCCTTGCCGTTCAGGTTGCCGTCGCGGATGCCGAGGAAGGAATACATCAGCAGATAGGTGGCGTCGTAGGCGTTGGCTGCCGCCATGGGCACAGCCACCTTGCCTTGGTACTTGCGGGTGTAGCTCGACAGGAACGATGCACGGCGCTCGTTGCTGGGCTCGGCGATGAAGGTCTGCACCATCAGCGCGCCCTCGGCCGCATCTTTGGCGCCTTCGAGGAAGAACGGGAAGGACAGCGGCCACGGCCCCACCTGCGGCACCTTCCAGCCCAGCGCCTTCTTGCCGTTGGCAATGGTGGCGTTCTCCGGCCCCACGGTGTAGCTGTAGACCACGTTGGCGCCCGCGTTGCGCGCCGCAGTCAGCTCGGCCGTCAGGTCCTTCACCCCCAGGTCAAAGCGTGCCACATGCACGGGCTTGAGGTTCTTGGCGGCCAGTGCGGCCACCACATCGTTGTAGCCGCCTTCGCCATAGCCGGTCTTGTCGGCAAAGATGGCGACCTTGTCCCAGCCGCGTTTGACGATGTCGTCCACCAGGAAAGGCGCCTGGATCGCGTCGCGCGCCTGCACGCGGAAGATGTAGCTGTCGGGCGCGGGATATTTGGCCGTCACGGCTGTGCCCGTGGCGCAGGGCACGATGAGCGGGCTTTTGGCGTCCTGGAACAGGTCGATGGCCTTGAGCGCCACGCCGGTGTTGCAAAAGCCAATGGTGGCGACCACTTTCTCATTGAGCAGTTCTTGCGACACCTTGCGGCCTTGATCGGGGTCGGCCCTGTCGTCCTTGATGACGAGCTCCAGCGGGCGGCCCAGGTAGCCACCCACGGCATTGATCTCGTCCACCGCCAGCTTGATGCCATTGAGCATGGGCACGCCAAAGTCGGCCGACGGCCCCGTGAACGGCCCCACCACGCCGATGCGCGCGGGGGCGTTGCCCCCCACCTGCGCATGCGCCACCCGTGGCAGCAACGCCGCACCCGCCAGCACACCGGCAGCCGCCAGGGCGGACCAGGCGGTCCATGCAGGCAGTGGCAACCGACGGCGGCCCGCCCGGGGCGCGGCGGCGGTCAGAGCGATGGATGGCGGGGTCACAGGGTTCATGGCGGTGCTCGGTTCACAACACTCCCCTCCCGGTGGGGGAGGGACTCACCAACCAGTATCAAATTGTGAAAACAAAGCCCCTAGCGGGGTTTCCCGGAGCAAAGGGCCTGCCCCATGGGCTGCGGTGCGCCCCTGTCAGCCGACCGTCAGGCACCGGTCGCGCGTGGGCGACCAGAGCATGCCGGGGGGTACGCCGGTATCATTGCGCCCTTGCGCTGCACGTCCCCTCAGCGTGCACCCCACGCCCGTGGCGCCCACCGCCCCGCGCCTGTCCGGTTCCCCCCTTCGCCTCTTTCTGCACGTTTCCTCTTCTCCATGTCTGCCGGTCTCAATCTCGCCCAGCTCCAGGCTGTCCACTACACCGACGGGGCCTGCCTCGTGCTGGCAGGCGCGGGCTCGGGCAAGACACGGGTGATCACGATGAAGATCGCCCACATGATCGAAAAGGGCATGGACCCCAAACGCATCGCGGCCATCACCTTCACCAACAAAGCCGCCGCCGAGATGCGCGAGCGCGCCAAGGGCCTCATCGGCCGGCGCGCCAAGGATGTGCTGGTGTGCACCTTCCACGCGCTTGGCGTGCGCATGGTGCGCGAAGACGGCCATGTGCTGGGCCTCAAGCCCCAGTTCAGCATCCTCGACGCTGATGACGTGACGGGCATCCTGAAAGAAGCCTCGGGTGGCACCACCGACATGGCCACGGCGCGCCAGTGGCAGTGGGTGATCAGCAAGTGGAAGAACATGGGTCTGACCTCCGAACAGGCCCTGGCCCAGGCGGCGGACGACAACGAACGCATCATCGCCACGCTCATGGCGCGCTATGAAGAGCGCCTGGCGGCCTACCAGAGCGTGGACTTTGACGACCTGATTGGCATGCCGCTGCGGCTGCTGCGCGACTTCCCGGAGGTGCGGGCCAAGTGGCAGGCGGCCCTGGGCCATGTGCTGGTGGACGAGTACCAGGACACCAACGCCACGCAGTACGAGCTGCTCAAGCTGCTGGTGGGCGAAAAGGGACATTTCACCGCTGTGGGCGACGACGACCAGTCCATCTACGGCTGGCGCGGCGCCACGCTGGACAACCTCAAGAAGTTGCCGGTGGACTACCCCCACCTCAAGGTCATCAAGCTGGAGCAGAACTACCGCTCCACCAGCGCCATCCTGCGTGCGGCCAACAACGTGATCGGGCCCAACCCCAAGCTGTTCCCCAAAACCCTGTTCAGTGAACTGGGCGAGGGCGAGCCGGTGCGTGTGGTCGATGCCGACAACGAGGAGCACGAAGCCGAGCGCGCCGTGGCCCGCATCCAGAGCCTGCGCGCGGCCAGCAACCCGCCGCCGGACTGGAAGAGCTTCGCCATCCTGTACCGCGCCAACCACCAGGCCAAGCCGTTCGAGAAGGCACTGCGCAAGGCCAACATTCCCTACAAGGTCTCGGGCGGCACGAGCTTCTTTGACCGCGCCGAAATCAAGGACCTGTGCGCCTGGTTCCGGCTGTGGATCAACAACGACGACGACCCGGCGTTTTTGCGCGCCATCACCACGCCCAAGCGTGGCATCGGCCACACCACGCTGGCATCGCTGGGGGCCTTTGCCACCCAGCACAAGCAAAGCATGTTCGGCGCGCTGTTCAACGGCATGCTGCCTGCCGCTGTGCCCAAGCGCGCCATGGACGGCCTGCACGAGTTTGGCCGCTACATCAATTACCTGGAGTACAGCGCCCGCCGCACCCATGGCGCCGAAGAGGCCCGCGCCTTTTTGAACGAATGGCTCAAGGAAATTGGCTACGAGCAGCACCTGTACGACAACGAAGACAGCGAAAAAGTGGCGGCCGCCCGCTGGAGCAACGTGATGGAGTTCTGCGACTGGATGGCCCAGCGCGCGGGCGGGCAGATCGACGATACGGCCGGTGCCGTGGTGGCCAAGGAGACCAAGAGCCTGCTGGAGGTGTCGCAGACCATTGCGCTGCTATCCACCATCAGCGAGCGCGAGCAGGAGCAGGACATGGTCACGCTCTCCACCCTGCACGCCAGCAAGGGGCTGGAGTGGCCGCATGTGGTGCTGGTGGGCGTGACCGAGGGCATGCTGCCCTTCAAGCTCGATGACGACGAAGGCCGCCAGCAGAAGGTGACCGACGACGTGCTGCAGCGCCTGCAGGAAGAGCGCCGCCTGATGTATGTGGGCATCACCCGCGCCCAGCGCACCCTGGCCGTGAGCTGGACCAAGCGCCGCAAAAAAGGGCGCGAAATGGTGGCCGCACAACCGAGCCGCTTCATCGCCGAAATGGGCCTGGACAAGACCACCGCCCGCGAAGACCCGCGCGAAAAACTCAAGGCCCTGCGCGCCGAATTTGCTGCCAAGGCCCAGGCCACCACTGCGGCCAACGCGGCTGCGGCCGCCAACCCGGCGCCCACTGCTTGAGAGGGCGTACGCACATGGCACAACACCCCGCCACCGATACCACCCCACGCC
>NZ_JBWKYJ010000095.1:0-14720 GCF_059423685.1 Acidovorax sp. GW460-11-11-14-LB4
CGCCTTTTCTTTGGTGACTTTCTTTTGGCGAAGCAAAAGAAAGTTACTCGCACGCCGGGCGACTCCCGGCCTCCGCCCTCAACCGAGGCATGCGGCCCAAAATGCTCCCAAGAGCCCCCCAAAAACAAAAACGGCCAGCGCCCGCAACCCAGGCACCAGCCGCTCCAAAAAAAGAAGCCCGAGCTCAAGCCGCGAGGATCAGCTTCTCCAGCTTCACAGCATCCACCGCAAACGCCCGAATCCCCTCAGCCAGCTTCTCGGTCGCCATCGCATCCTCATTCAGCGCAAACCGGAACCCCGCCTCGTCATAGTTCACCGCAGGCAAGTCCATGCCCTTGGCAGCCTCTGCATCCAACGCCCGCTGCAACGGTGCATCACTCGCAGCCAGCTGCGCCAACAGCTCGGGCGCAATGGTCAACAGGTCGCACCCGGCCAGCGCCGTGATCTGCCCCACATTGCGGAAGCTCGCGCCCATCACCTCGGTGGCAATGCCAAAACGCTTGTAGTGGTTGTAGATCTGCGTGACCGACTGCACGCCCGGGTCGTTGGCGCCTGCGCGCGCGGCCTCGTCCCAGCTCGCGCCTGCCTGCTTTTTGTACCAGTCGTAAATACGGCCCACAAAGGGCGAGATCAGCTGCACCTTGGCCTGGCCGCAGGCCACGGCCTGGGCAAAAGAGAACAGCAGCGTGAGGTTGGTGTGGATGCCCTTGCGCTCCAGCTGGGCGGCCGCCTGGATGCCTTCCCACGTGGCCGCGATCTTGATGAGCACGCGGTCGATGTGGATGCCTTCTGCCTGGTACAGCTCGATGATGCGCTCGGCGCGCGTGACGGTGGCGCTGGTGTCAAAGCTCAGGCGGGCGTCCACTTCGGTGGAAACACGGCCGGGCACGTGGGTCAGGATCTCGCAGCCAAAACGCACCAGCAGGCGGTCGATCACCTCGCCCATCGCACGCCCTTGCCACTTGGCGACGGTGTCCTTGAGCAGCGGCGCGTATTCGGGCTTTTGCACCGCCTTGAGAATCAGCGAGGGATTGGTCGTGGCGTCCTGCGGACGGAACTGGGCCAGTTGCAGAAAGTCGCCGGTGTCGGCAACCACGGTGGTGAACTGTTTGAGGGCGTCGAGTTGGTTCGTCATGGCGCCATTATTCCGCATTGGTCCGGGCGCCTTCGGTACTACCAACCACCGATACGCCGTGGGCCCCCAGGCTCAGCTGCACCGCGTCGCCCACAGCCAGCACATCATCCAGGTCGGACGACACCACAAAGATGTGGCCCAGCGCGGTCTCGAAGGTGTATTCGTACACGGCGCCCAGGTAGGCCCGCTTGTCCAGCCGCGCGGGCAGCAGGCCCGCGCCCTGGCGGTGAATGCGCCAGGCCTCAGGGCGCACCGCCACCTTCACCGGGCCGCTCTTCACCGCCATGCGGGGGCGCAACACCAGTGGGCCGAGCGCCACCGTGCCGTCAGCGTCGGCCACGGCCGGGAACAGCATGGCCTCACCCATGAAGCCCGCGACGAATTCGCTGTGCGGGGTTTCATACAGCGCGCGGGGCGAGCCCTTTTGTGCAATCAGGCCCTGGTTCATCACGATGATCTGGTCGCTCACCGCCATGGCCTCGGCCTGGTCGTGCGTGACGTAAGCCACCGTGAGCGACAGGCGCTGCTGCAGCGCACGGATCTCTTCGCGCATCTCGCGGCGCAGGCGCGCGTCGAGGTTGGACAAGGGCTCGTCAAACAGTAGCACCTCGGGCTCCAGCACCAGCGCGCGGGCCAGGGCCACGCGCTGCTGCTGGCCACCAGACAGCTCGCTGGGCAGGCGGTCGTCATAGCCCACCAGGCCCACGCCGCGCAGCGCCTCCACCGCCTTGGTGCGAGCCTGCTCCTTGGGCTGGCCCGACATGCGCAGGCCGTACATCACGTTCTCCACCACGTTCATGTGCGGGAACAACGCGTAGCTCTGGAACATCATGCTCACATTGCGTTGCGCGGGGCCCAGCGTGGTCACGTCCTGGCCTGCGATGAAGATCTCGCCCGAAGTGGGCGATTCCAGCCCCGCAATCATGCGCAAGGTGGTCGTCTTGCCGCAGCCCGAGGGACCGAGGATGGTGGTGAGCGTGCCGCGCGGCACCTCAAAGCTGATGCCCTTGACGGCCAGGGCCGCGCTGCTGTCGCTGCCGTAGCGCTTGGTGATGTTGCGGAACACGATGCCCGCGTCATTGTTGTTCATGGCGTGTTTTCTTTTTTCAAAGGGGGTCAGTGCGCAGCGGGAGCGGCTCCACGACGGCCCAGTTTGCGGTCACCCACCAGCAGCTGAATGAGTCCGATGGAGGCCGACATAAGGACGATGAGCACCGTGCAGTACGCCAGCGCCACGCCATAGTCGCCATTGCCCACGCGGCCGATGATGTAGGTGGTGGCCAGCTCGTTCTCGGCGGTGACCAGGAAGATCACCGCGCTCACGGTGGTGATGGCACGCACAAAGCTGTAGACCAGTGCAGCCACCAGGGCGGGCTTGAGCAGCGGCAGCACCACGTGGCGCAACGTCTGTACGCTGCCTGCGCGCAGCATGACGGACGCCTCATCCAGCGACCGGTCGAGTTGCTTGAACGCCGCCGTGCCCGCCCGCACGCCCACCGGCAGGTTACGGAACATGAAGCACAGCACGATGATGAGGGCGGTGCCCGTCAGCTCGAACGGCGGCACGTTGAACGCCAGGATGTAGCTCACGCCCAGCACCGTGCCGGGAATGGCAAAAGCCAGCAGCGCTGCAAACTCGAACGCGCCCTGCCCCCGGAACTCGGTGCGCGCCAGCAGCCACGCAATGCCGATGCCCAGCGTGGCCGTGAGCGGCGCCGAGATGGCGGCGAGCTTGAGCGTGGTGAAGAACGAGTTCCACGCCGTGCCCGCCCACACCACACCAAACTCGCCCCATTCCACGCTGAACGCAGTACGGAAATGCGCCAGCGTGATGGTGTAGTCGCGCCCCCAGGTCTGCACAAAGCCACCGGCCAGCGCAAACAGGTACACGATCAGGGTGAACGCCATCCAGGGCAGTGCAATGGAGTGCACCACGCGGCGCACGCCGGTGGGCAGCGGCATGGCGATGCCCGCATCGCCCTTGCCCGATACAGTGGTGAAGTTCTGTTTGCCCAGCAAGCCGCGCTGGATGGCAAACACGGTGAGCGCAAAGAACGTGAGGATCCAGGCCAGCGACGCGGCACGGCCCTGGTCGTACTGCGCACCCACGATGGCAAAGAAGATTTCGGTGGACAGCACCGAGAACTGCCCGCCCACCACGATGGGGTTGCCGAAGTCGGCCATGCTTTCGATGAAGCCCACCAGGAACGCATTGGCCAGGCCCGGCTTGAGCAGCGGCAGGGTCACGGTCATGAAGGTGCGGTGCGGGCTGGCACGCAGCGTTTGCGCGGCCTCTTCCAGGCTGGGCGCCACGCCCTGCACCACGCCGCGCATGATCATGAAAGCAATGGGTGTGAAGGCAAAGGTCTGCGCCACCCACACGCCCAGCCAGCCGTAGAACCAGCGCGACGGCGTGATGCCAAACGCGTATTCCAGAAACTGGTTGAACACCCCCGCACGGCCGAACAACAGGATGAGCCCCAGGCCCACGACAAACGGCGGCGTGATGATGGGCAGCAGCGCCACGATGTTCAGCGGCCGCGCATAGCGGCGCGAGGCGCGCTCGGCCATCAGGGCCATGAAGGTGCCCAGCAGCGTGGTGCTGGTGGCCGTCATCAAGCCCAGGAACAGCGTGTTCCAGGCCACACCGCAGCGCTGGCCGCCCGCCAGGCACGACAGGCTGAAGTTGCGCTCGTGCGCAATGCGCTCCCACACCACGGCCAGCGAGAACGGGCCGTCCTCCAGAAAAAACGCAGCCGACAGCGCCTTGAGCACCGGGAACACGATGAACAGCGCCAGCAGGCTGCCGCAGGTGAGCACGGCCGCAGCCACGAACAGGTCGCCCTTGAAGAAGCCCCGCCGCGCCACCCCGAAAGACAGCAGCACCAGCAGCGCCGACAGCACCACAAACCCGCCCCAGCCCATGCCGGGCTGGCGCGCGCCCAGTTCGCCCAGGCTGTTGTTCATCCATTCAAACGCCCAGCCGCGCGCGCCAATCGCAAAGCCGCTGAGCAGCAGGGCCGCCAGCCCCAGCGCACCCCCCGCCACCAGCAGGGCACCCTGCTTGCGCCCGGCGGGCAGGCAGGCCCCCAGGCCCGCCACCACCAGCCCGGCGAGGCCCAGCCACAGCCAGGGGCGCCCGAACAAGGCCGCCTGCATCAGCCCGTTGGCCGCCTGCTCGCTGCTGAAGACCTGGCCCACCGCCAGCAGGCCATTGGCGTCCTGCTGTGCATACCAGGGGAACACCAGGTACCCCAGTACGCCCATGGCCAGCCAGACCCACAGGGGCCGGTTGACCGAGGCACCGGGAGTCCTGGTCCGAAGGGTTGCGTGCGCCGCCGCTGCTGCCGACACCACCACCCCTTAGCGCGTTGCGTTTTGCACGTCTTTTTCCCAGCGCGCAATCAGGCGGCGACGCTCGGCGCTGGCGCCGTATTTGGCGTAGTCGTAGTTGATGAGCTTCATCTTGGCCGGATCGGTCATGCGCGGGTCTTTGGGCACCTGCGTGTTGCTGGGCAGCTGGAACTGCTTGGCCGCCAGGCCAAACTGCTGACCACCCGGCGTGAGCGCCCATTCATAGAACTTCTTGGCGGCCTCGGTGTTGGGGCCGTTCTTGACGATGCTCATGGAGCCCACCTCGGCGCCGGTACCTTCAGAAGGTGTGACCGAGCCCACGGGGAAGCCGTTGACCGCCTCGGTGGTCACGTCGTGCACGAAGCTCACGGACACCGTGGTCTCGCCGCGTGCAACCGCCTTGACAGGCGCCGTGCCTGAACGGGTGTACGCGCTGATGTTGGGGTGCAGGGCCTTGAGGTATTCAAACGCCTTTTCCTCGCCCATGATCTGCACCAGCGTGGCGATCATGGTGTAGGCGGTACCGCTAGAGGCCGGGTTGGCCATCTGCACCTCGCCCTTGAATTCGGGCTTGAGCAGGTCGGCCCACGACTGGGGAGGGTTGAGCTTGCGCTTGGCCAGCAGTTCCTTGTTGTAACCAAAGCCCAGCGGGCCCAGGTACACGCCCACGGTGCGGTACTTGGAATCCGCCGCCTGCTTTTGCGCCCAGGGGTAGAGCTGTGCGAGCTGGGGAGACTTGTATTCGAGCGTCAGGCCCTGCTCGGCTGCCTGCAGGTGCGGGTCGCCTGTGCCGCCAAACCAGATGTCGGTCTTGGGGTTGGCGCGCTCGGCATTGAGCTGCGCCAGCGCCTCGCCCGACCCCTTGGCCGTCATGTTGACCTTGGTGCCGGTGGTCTTGGCGTACACCGTGGACATCAGGTTGCACCACTCGGCCTGCACCGAGCAGATGATGTTGACCTGGCCCTGGGCCCAGCTGCCCGATGCAGCGGCCACAAGGGCCGCACCGGCCAGAAGTTTTGTCAGCAAGGGTTTGCGCATGGAAGGCTCCTCAGTATCTGGATAACGTGATGGAGGATGCTATGCGTGCAGGGCTCGCCCGGGCCAGGGGGGAAACGCCCAGGCCCCGTGCAAGCAGGTTGAAAGGCAGGGATTGCGCGGGCCCCATACCTTTGGGAACCGAGTTACATTAAACGCAGATGGCCCCACCACCGCGCGCACAGCCGGTGGATGAAGCGTCCACCCAAGCCCTTTCCAAGGCCCCCTGCGCAGCCTGCCCTGCCTTCACAGACTGACATGCTCGACCGCATCACCGCCTCCCTGCCCTCGCTGGCCCCCGCCGAACAGCGCGTGGCCAAGCTGGTGCTGACCGACCCCCGCACCTTCGCCCGCCTGCCCGTGCGCGAGCTGGCCGAGCGCGCGCATGTGAGCAAGCCCACCGTGGTGCGCTTTTGCCGCAGCATGGGTTACGACGGGCTGGCGGACTTCAAGCTCAAGCTGGCAGGCAGTGTGAGCGAAGGCGTGCCTTTCATCCACCGCAGTGTGGATGCAGACGACAAGACCGGTGACGTGCTGGTGAAGGTGGTGGACAACGCCGTGGCAGCGTTCCTGCAATACCGCAACGCGGCCAGCACCGTGGCCATCGAACGTGCGGCCGAGGCCATTGCCGACACGTGGAAGAAAGGCAAACGCATCGAGTTCTACGGCGTGGGCAACTCGGGCATCGTGGCGCAGGACGCACAGCACAAGTTCTTCCGCCTTGGAGTGACCTCGATTGCCAGCAGCGACGGCCACATGCAGGTGATGAGCGCCACCCTGCTGGGCCCAGGCGACTGCGCCGTGATCATCTCCAACTCGGGCCGCACCCGCGACCTGATGGACGCGGCAGACATCGCCCGTCGCAACGGGGCCACCACCATCGTCATCACCGCCAGCGGCTCGCCCCTGGCCAGCACCTGCCAGATCCATCTGGCGGCCGACCACCCCGAGGGCTACGACCGCTACAGCCCCATGGTGTCGCGCCTCATGCACTTGCTCATCATCGACGTGCTGGCCACCTGCGTGGCATTGCGCATTGGCAGCTCGCTGCAGCCGATTCTGCAGCAGATGAAGGAAAACCTGCGGGCCAAGCGTTACGCGTAAATCCTGGCCATCAGGCCAGGCCGGCCCACGCCTTCTCAGTCCAGCGTGACATCCGCTTCGCGGATCACCTTGCCCCACTTGGTCGTTTCGGCCGCCAAAAAGGCGTCGCACGCCTCGGGCGTGGTGCCTTCACCAAAGGTGCCCATGGTGTCGAGTTTGACCTTGGTTTCATCACTCTGGATGATGGCGTTCACGGCGTCCGACATGAGCTTGACGATGTCGCGCGGCGTCCCTGCGGGTGCAATCATGCTGGCCCAGGTACTGCCCAGCATGCCGGGCACGCCTTGCTCGATGAAGGTCGGCACGTCAGGCAACATGGGCAAGCGCTTTTCGCTGGCCACGCCGATGAGGGTGATGCGGCCTGCCTTGGCGGGCTGGATCAGGTTGGGCGGAGGGTCGAGGAACAAGGGCACCTGGCCGCCGAGCAAGTCCGTCAACGCCGGGGCTGCGCCGCGGTAGGGAATGTGGACCATGAAGGTCTTGGTCAGTGACTTGAGCAACTCGCTGGTCAGGTGCGCGGCAGAGCCTGTGCCTGATGAGGCAAAACTCACCTTGCCAGGGTTGGCCTTGGCATAGGCCACGAGTTCCTTCACCGTCTTGAACGGTGCATTGGGCGCCACCGCCGCCACCAACGGAGAAACACCCAGCAGCGACACGCCCATCAGGTCCTTGCGCGGGTTGTAGGGCAGCTTGGGGTAGAGCGTGGTGTTGGCGGTAAAGGCCGGAATGACCACACCAAAGGTGTGACCGTCCGGGGCGGACTTGGCGACGGCATCCACGCCGATGATGCTGTTCGCACCGGGTTTGTTGTCGATGACAACCGGCTGGCCGAACTGCTTTTGCAGGCCCACCGTTAGCAGACGCGCCATCTGGTCGGTAAACCCGCCCGCCGTGTAAGGCACGATGATGCGAATCGGGCGGCTGGGCCAACTGGTTTGGGCCAGCGCTGGCAATGCAGCACTGGCCAGCGCTGCGCCGGTGGCCTGGACAAGCCTGCGACGGGAAAGGAATGTGGTCATGGTTTTGTCTCCTGCTGATTTATAGGTATAAAAAGCAGCGTCAGCGCTCATCCAATAAGCGCCAAAAGCTATATTTTTGATAGCATTCAGATCCCATCGAATGGGCTGTGCCTGTGATCTGCGGGGCTCAGACGGCCTTGACCAGTTCAGGCACAGCCGTGAACAGATCCGCTTCCAGCCCGTAGTCGGCCACGCTAAAGATCGGCGCCTCAGGGTCCTTGTTGATCGCCACGATCACCTTGGAGTCCTTCATGCCCGCCAAGTGCTGGATGGCACCCGAGATACCGGCAGCCACATACAACTGCGGTGCCACGATCTTGCCGGTCTGGCCCACTTGCCAGTCGTTCGGTGCGTAGCCTGCGTCCACCGCTGCGCGGCTGGCACCCAGGGCGGCGCCCAGCTTGTCGGCCAGGGGCGTCATGACTTCGTCGAACTTTTCCTTGCTACCCAGCGCACGACCACCGGAGACGATGATCTTGGCGGCGGTCAGGTCGGGGCGGTCGCTCTTGGCGATTTCGCTGCCCACGAAGCTGCTCTTGCCTGCGTCGGCCGTGGCGGCGGCGGTTTCAACTTGTGCGCTGCCACCGGTGGCGGCTGCGGCGTCAAAGCCGGTGGTGCGCACAGTGATGATCTTGACGGCATCTTGGCTTTGCACGGTGGCAATGGCGTTGCCGGCGTAGATGGGGCGCTCGAAGGTGTCGGCTGCTACCACCTTGGTGATGTCGCTGATCTGGGCCACATCGAGCTTGGCCGCCACGCGGGGAGCCACGTTCTTGCCGCTGGCAGTCGCGGGGAACAGGATGTGGCTGTAGTTGGATGCGATGGCGAGCACTTGGGCGGCGACGTTTTCTGCCAGGCCGTGTTCCAGGCCAGGGGCGTCGGCGTGGATGACCTTGGCAACACCGGCTATTTTGGAGGCGGCTTGTGCAGCAGCGCCGGCGTTGTGGCCGGCCACCAGCACGTGCACGTCGCCACCACAGGCGATGGCAGCGGTCACGGTGTTCAGCGTGGCGCCCTTGATGGACGCGTTGTCGTGTTCAGCAATAACGAGAGTTGTCATGAGAGTCGTCTTTCTCTTGAATCTGGGAGGGTGCCCGCATCAACCTTGGTCGTCGATCAACCGGGGCCGATGCGCGGGACACCGAGGAAGGGCCGCCCCGCACCGAGGGTGTCGTCCCCCTGGGGGGAAGGCGCGAAGCGACTCAGGGGGGTCAAATGACCTTCGCTTCGTTCTTGAGTTTTTCGACCAGGGCGGCCACGTCGGCCACCTTGATGCCAGCGCCGCGCTTGGCGGGCTCGGTCACCTTGAGGGTCTTCAGGCGCGGAGCCACGTCCACGCCGAGGTCTTCGGGCTTGACGGTATCGAGCTGCTTTCTCTTGGCCTTCATGATGTTGGGCAAGGTGACGTAGCGGGGCTCGTTCAGGCGCAGGTCGGTGGTGATGACGGCGGGCAATGTCAGGGCCAGGGTTTCCAGGCCGCCGTCCACTTCGCGGGTCACGCTGACCTTGTCTGCAGCCAGTTCGACCTTGCTGGCAAAGGTGGCCTGGGGCAGGTCTGCCAAAGCAGCCAGCATCTGGCCGGTCTGGTTGGCGTCGTCGTCGATGGCTTGTTTGCCCAGGATGATGAGCGAGGGTTGCTCTTTGTCCACCAGGGCCTTCAGCAGCTTGGCCACTGCCAGGGGCTGCAGTTCCACGTCGGTCTCGACCAGGATGGCGCGGTCGGCGCCAATCGCCATGGCAGTGCGCAGGGTTTCCTGGCACTGGGCCACGCCGCAGGAGACTGCGATGACTTCGGTCACCAGGCCTTTTTCTTTCAGGCGCACGGCCTCTTCAACGGCGATTTCGTCAAAGGGGTTCATGCTCATCTTCACGTTGGCGATGTCCACACCCGTGTTGTCCGACTTCACGCGGACCTTCACGTTGTAGTCCACCACGCGCTTGACAGGGACGAGAACTTTCATGGTTGGGTCTTTCTGAAAAAACAGGAAATCGATCAGTGCGACAGCGTGCGGTGCAGGTCGCGCAACTCGCGCTTGAGTACCTTGCCGATGGCGCTGCGCGGCAGCTCATCAATGAAATGCAGCGCAGCCAGCCGCTGCGTTTTGCCCGCCCGAGCGTTGTACCAACCCATGATCTGGGCGGCGTCTTCGGTGGCACCCGGCCGGCGGCACACAAAGGCCACCGGCGTCTCGCCCCATTGTTCGGAGGGTACGCCGGTCACGGCCACGTCCTCCACGGCGGGGTGCTTGCGCAGCTCTGCTTCGAGGTCGCTGGGGTAGATGTTGAAGCCGCCGCTGATGACCATGTCCTTGCGGCGGTCCAGCAGGGTCAGAAAGCCCTGCGCGTCAAACCGGCCCACATCGCCCGTGCGGATGAAGCGCTTGCCGGTGGCATCAAACCACTCGGCCTCGCGCGTCTTGTCGGGCTGGCGGTGGTAGCCAGTCATCATGCCGGGCGAATGGCCCACCACCTCGCCGGTGGCACCGGGCGGCAGTTCGTTGCCGTCTTCATCAATCAGGCGGATGTCGCTGGTCGATGCAGGCTGGCCCACGGTGTGCAGCTTGTCGGGGTGCTCTTGCGCCGCCAGGATGCAGGTGCCGCCGCCTTCTGTCATGCCGTAAAACTCGTACAGCGCGCCCGGCCAGCGCGCCAGGATGTCGGCCTTGAGCTCGGCGCGAAACGGCGCGCTGGTGCAGAACTTGGCACGAAACGATGACAGGTCAAACTCGCCAAACTGCGGCAGCGCCATGATGCGCTGGTACTGCACCGGCACCAGCATCGAATGCGTGGCGCGGATGTCCTGCGCGGTCTGCAAATAGCGCAGCGTGTCAAACTTCGGCATGAGGCGCACACTGCCGCCCCAGCACAGGCCGGGGAAGAATGACACCAGCGTGGTGTTGGAATACAGCGGCGTGGCCAGCAGCGTGACACTGTCCGGGCCGTAGCCCTGCGCCAGGCCGCGCACCAGATGCGCCCAGCGCATGCCGTGCGATTGCACGATGCCCTTGGGGTTGCCGGTGGTGCCGGAGGAATAAATGATGTTGAACGGGTGCTCGGGCCCCACGTCCACCGGCTGCGGTGCGGCGCCTTCGGGAGCGAGCCATGCGCTCCACGGCGTGCCCGCGCCGGTATCGTCCAGCGTCACCAGGGGCAGCGCAACGGCGCTTTTCATCACCGCAGGCGGCACCGCCGCCCTGCCCTGCGCATCGGCAAACAGCAGGCGCGCCTGGGCATCGCCCAGCATGGACGCCATGGCCTCGGGCGTGACGGAGGGTGCCAGCGGTGCCACTACCACACCCGCACGCAGGGCGCCCAGGTACACGGCGGCATAACGCACAGACGACGCGGCGCACACGGCCACCACATCGCCCGAGTGCAGGCCCGCCTGCTGCAACGATGCGGCCACGCGGTCCACCAGGGCATCGAGTGCGGCCCATTTCAACGCGGAGTCGTCATCGGCCAGGGCGCTGGCCTGCGGGCGCTGCCGCGCGTTGTCACGCAGCAGATCGGAGACCCGGCGAAAAGGGGGCAAAGGGGCAGAGGCAGTTGCGTTGGTCATGGCCCAACTTACTCGAAGACGATGCCCTTGTCGCGGATCACCTGGCCCCACTTGGCGTAATCGCCACGCACGCGCTTGGCCATCTGGTCCGGGCCCTGGTAGTTGGCGATGGCACCGGCGTTGAGCAGCTTGTCCTGCACTTCCTTGTCGGCCAGCATGGCTTTGACTTCGGTGCTGATGCGATCAACCACATCCTTGGGCGTACCGAGCGGGGCCATCAGGCCGCCCCACGACACGGCATCAAAGCCCTTGAAGCCCTGCTCGGCAATGGTGGGCACGTTGGGGATCACGCCCACGCGCTGCGGCGAGCCCACGGCAATGGCGCGCAGCTTACCCGTCTGGATATGGGGCAGCGCTGCCACGAGGTCGGCATACATCATGGGCACCTGGCCGCCCAGCGTGTCGGTGATGGCGGGCACACCGCCCTTGTAGGGCACATGCTCCATCTCGAATTGACCCAGCTGCTTGAGCAGCTCCATGCTCAGGTGGCCAAAGCTGCCCACGCCCGAGGAGGTGTAGTTGAGCTGACCTGGCCGCGCCTTGGCGTGGGTGATGAGCTTTTGCAGATCGGTCACGGTGGGCATCTGCGCCGGGTTGACCACCACCACGATGGGCAGGTCATACACCGTGGCCACCGATACGAAATCCTTGGTGGTGTCGTAGCCCGCCTTTTTGTACAGGTGCGGCGCCAGCAGCGTGGGCGTGGCCAGCATCATGAGCGTGTAGCCGTCGCCAGGGGTCTTGGCGATCTGCTGCGCGGCAATCGAGCCCGACGCGCCCGCGCGGTTCTCCACCACCACGGGCTGCTTCAGCCGCTCAGCCAGCTTCTGGCCGACGATGCGCGAGGCCGTATCGGTGGGCCCCCCTGCCGGGAAGGGCACCACGAGCTTGATCATCTTGTTGGGCCAGGCCTGGGCGTGTGCCGGAGCCGCGCCCAGCAGGCCAAGAGCCGACACAGCCGCAGCCGTTGCAAGCACTGCGCGACGCGAAAAGGCGGCAGGGAAAAGAGAGTGTTTCGTCATCAGAGATCCGTTTTTACTTTCAGCTTTTGTGCTGGCCCACGCCCGACGTAACCGGCGCTGCCCAGGCGCGGGCGGCCGCGCAAGGGCCGCCCCGCCGCGCTGGCTGCGTCCCCCTGCCCGCATGGCGCAGCCATACGAGAGCGGGGGGAAGCCGCGCAGCGGCTCAGGGGGGTGTTAATCGAGCTTTGCGCCAGAAACCTTCACCACCCGCTCCCACACCGGCGCGTCCTTCTTGAACTGGGCGCTGAACTGCTCGGGACTGCTGCCAACGGGGATGAAGCCCATCTGCTGGATGCGGTCGCGCACTTCGGGCATCGCGATCACGGCCTGCAGCTCAACGCCAAGCCGGGCTACGACTTCGGGCGGCGTCTTGGCGGGTGCGCTCATGCCCACCCAGCCCGTCACCTGGAAGACCTCGTCCTTGATACCCTGCTCGGCCATGGTGGCCACTTTGGGCAGCGCGTCCATGCGCTGCGCGCCGGTCACGGCCAGTGACTTGAGGCGGCCCGATTCGATGTACGGCCGGGCCGACTGCAGGCTGGCAAACGCCATCTGGAACTGCCCGCCCACGAGGTCCTGCAGCATGGGGGCCTCGCCCTTGTAGGCCACATGGTTCATGTCGGCCTTGTGCTTGTCGGACAGCCACGCACCAGCCAGATGGGCGTATGAACCCATGCCCCACGAGCCATAGGCGATCTTGCCCTTGTTGCGGTCGATGTAGGCCATCAGCTCCGCTGCGTTGTTGACCGGCAGCTGCGGGTTGACCAGCAGCACCACCGGCGCCAGCGCGATCTGCGTGATGAGGGCCTGGTCCTTTTGCGGCTGGTACGGCAGGCGGTCGTACAGGAACTGGTTGATGAGCATGGTGGTGCCCAGGGACACCAGCAGGGTGTAGCCGTCGGCTGGCGACTTGAGCGCCTGGTCGGTGCCGGTCACCCCGCCGGCTCCGCCGCGGTTGTCCACCAGCACAGGCTGGCCCAGACGGGCCGAGAGCTTCTCGCCCAGCGCGCGGGCGGTGATGTCGGTGGCGCCACCGGCCTGGTACGGCACGATCAGCTTGATAGGCTTGGCAGGCCAGGCGTCCTTGCCCGCCTGGGCCAGGGCCGAGCCCAGCAGGCCGGTGCTGATGAGGGCGGCCAGGCCCTGCAGCACCCTGCGGCGGGGAATACGGAAGAAGTTCATGTTTGTCTCCGGATGGCAATAGGAAAAGGTCGATAGCGCTTTTTCTGTAAGCGCATTTCGCTATCTTTTTTATAGCTATTAAAGCGGGGGAAGTGTGAGCACACCCTTGTCGCGCAGGGCCTGAAGCTCGGGCTCTGGCAGTTGCAGCAGCTGCTGCAGCACATCGCGCGTGGCGTCGCCCAGGGTGGGCGGTGCGTTGCGGATGGGCAGGCGCTGGCCATCCAGCCGGTAAGGTGGCGCGAACACATGCGTGGTGCCCGCTACGGGGTGTGGCATTTCCTGCAACAGGCCGCCGCGGCGCGTGCGCTCGCTGGTCAGTGCCTCATGCAGGCCGGCCACGCGGCCGCAAGGGATGCCTGCAGCGGTCAGGCGTTCGAGCAGCACATCACGCGGGAAGCTGGCAATCAACGCCTTCATCTCGGGCAGCAAGGTCAGTCGATTGCGGGCACGCTCGACATTGGTGGCAAAACGCGGGTCTTCCACGATATCCGGGCGCATCACCACCTGACGGCAGAACTTGTCGAACTGGCTGTTGTTGCCCACGGCGATGATGAGCGGACCGTCCTGTGCCTCGAACATGCCATAGGGCACGATGGACGGGTGGGCGTTGCCGTAGCGCTGCGGGTCATGGCCCAGCAGCATGGCGTCCAGGCCGTAGTAGCCGGTGATCATCAGACCGCAGTCGTACAGCGCCATCTCGATGTGGCGGCCCTTGCCCGTACGCTCCCGCCGGAACAGCGCGGCCAGCACGGCCTGTGCCGCATACATGCCGGTCATCATGTCCACCGCGGCCACGCCGAACTTCAGCGGGGGCTGGCTGGCCTCACCGTTAATAGCCATCAGACCCGCCTCGCCTTGGATCACCAGGTCATAACCAGGGCGCTTGGCCTCGGGGCCGGAGCTGTCGTAGCCCGCCACCGAGCAGTAGATGAGGTCGGGCTTGATGGCCTTGAGCTGCTCGTAGCCCAGGCCCAGCTTCTCGGCGCCGCCGGTCTTGAAGTTCTGGACCACCACGTCGCACTGCGGCAGCAGGTCGCGGATGATCTTCACGCCTTCGGGCGTCTGCAAATCCACCGTGATGGACCGCTTGTTGCGGTTCATGCTGTTGTAGTAGGTGGTCTCGGTCTTGCCGATGCGCATGCCCCAGTCGCGGGTGTCGTCACCCCGGCCGGGGTGTTCCACCTTGATGACGTCGGCACCAAAGTCGGCCAGTACCTGGCCGCACAGCGGGCCCGCAAACACACGCGAGAGGTCAAGCACGCGCACGCCGTCGAGCGGGAAGTCCATGCCCTCGGGCAATGGGGGGGTGG
>NZ_JBWKYJ010000096.1:0-14494 GCF_059423685.1 Acidovorax sp. GW460-11-11-14-LB4
CCCCCACGCCATGCTGAGCCCCACCGCCCTGCGCCGCTGGAGCTGGACCCACAAGTGGTCCAGCCTGGTGTGCACCGTCTTCATGCTGCTGCTGTGCATCACCGGCCTGCCGCTGATCTTTCACCACGAAATTGGCCACCTGCTTGGCACCGAGGTGGAGGCGCCTGCGATGCCCGCCAACACGCCGCGCGCCAGCCTCGACAAGGTGCTGGCCACTGCGCAGGCGCTGCACCCGGATCGTGTGGTGCAGTTCGCGTCGCACGCGGAGGACGATGACAACGTGTGGTTCGTCACGCTCACGCCCACACCGGCGCCCACGGACGATTTCCGCTCCGTGGCGGTGGATGCGCGCACGGGCCAGGTGCTGGCGCAGCCACGGTTTGACGAGGGTTTCATGTACGTGATGTTCAAGCTGCATGTGGACCTGTTTGCGGGGCTGCCGGGCAAGCTGTTTCTGGGCTTCATGGGCTTGCTGCTGCTGGTGGCCATCGTCACGGGGGTGGTGCTGTATGCGCCGTTCATGCGCAAGCTCGCGTTTGGCGAGGTACGGCGTGATCGCTCGACCCGCGTGAAGTGGCTGGACCTGCACAACCTGCTGGGCATCGTCACGCTGGTGTGGGCCTTCGTGGTGGGTGGCACGGGCATGATCAACACGTGGGCCGACCTGCTCATCAAGTACTGGCAGTACGACCAGCTGTCGGTGCTGCTCAAGCCCTATGAGGGCCAGCCCATCGTGCCCGCCGCAGAGCGTGGCCCGCTGCAACAAGCGCTGGAGGTGGCGCAGGCCCAGGCGCCGGGCACCAAGCTGTCGTTCATTGCGTTCCCGGGCACGGCGTTCTCCAGCCCGCATCACAACACATTCTTCCTGCGGGGCAACGAGCCGCTCACCTCGCGCCTGCTCAAGCCCGTGCTGGTGGATGCGCGCACGGCGCAGGTCACAGCAGCGCCCCAGCTGCCGTGGTACCTGACGGCGCTGCTGGTCTCGCAGCCGCTGCACTTTGGCGACTACGGCGGCATGCCGATGAAGATCCTCTGGGCGCTGCTCGACGTTGCCACCATCGTGGTGCTGGGCAGCGGGTTGTACCTGTGGTTGCGCAAAGGTGCGCAGGCGGGCAGCGCCAGCAACGCCAGTACCAGCACCGCCACGGCGGCAGCCACCGTGCACAGCCACACCGGCCTGCCGCCAACGGCTGCCGCACGCACTGGCGGCGCGCTGCCAAGCACGGAGGGCCGCGCATGAAGGCGAGCCCTTTCTGGTCGCTGTGGGGCTGGCCCCTCGTGATGGGTGTGCTGACCACCACCGGCCTCATCACGGCCCTGGTGTCTGACACCTGGGGCGACTGGTGGTCGTGGGTGGGTCTGGGCATTCCGGTGGCGGTGATGGGCTGGACCTGCTGGCCGCGCACCACGCCAAAGGCCACTGCGCAACGCGCCCATGACAAACCCCACACCGATGCCGACGAAGCGGGCACCAACGCCAACGCCACGCCACTCTGAACATTCCCCGCACCTTCACCACGCCATGCGCAATTCCCATTCCCCTCGCCGCCCTGCCCTGACCCCAGCCGGACTGGCCGCCGCCCTGCTCTTCACACTGGGCGCGCCTGCCGCTTGGGCGCAAGCGACGGCCAGCGGCACCGAGCCCGACGGCAAAACCCTGTCCACCGTCACGGTCAACGCCAGCGCCGACGCATCGGCCCAAGGCCTGTCGCCCGCCTACCCCGGCGGCCAGGTGGCCCGTGGGGGCCGTGCGGGCATCCTGGGCACCAAGGACGCGATGGACACGCCGTTTTCCATCACCAGCTACACCAACGAACTGATCCAGGACCGCGATGCCCGCAGCGTGGGCGATGTGCTGCAGAACGACCCCACGGTGCGCGTGGCACGTGGCTTTGGCAATTTTCAGGAGGCGTTCTTCATCCGGGGGTTCATCCTCGATTCGGACGACACGGCCTACAACGGCCTGTACAGCCTGCTGCCGCGCCAATACATTGCCACCGAACTGTTCGAGCGTGTGGAGGTGCTGCGCGGCGCATCGGCCTTTTTGAACGGCGCCAGCCCCAACGGCGGCGGACTGGGCGGCAGCATCAACCTGCTGCCCAAGCGCGCGCCCAACGAGCCTTTGAACCGCGTGACCTTTGGCGTGGCCAGCGGCGGCCAGACGCAGGTGGCGGCCGACATTGCCCGGCGCTTTGGGCCCGATGGCAATACGGGCATCCGCGTGAATGCTGCTGCCCGCAATGGCGGTACGGCGGTGGACCACGAAGACGTGCAGCTCGGCCTGCTGGCCGTGGGCCTGGACTGGCGCAGCCGCGATGTGCGCCTGTCGGGCGACATCGGCTGGCAAGACCACAAGCTCAAGAACACCCGCACCAACGTCACGCTGGGCAGCGCTGTGACCACGGTGCCGAGCGTGCCCGACAACCAGACCAACTTTGCCCAGCCCTGGAGCTACTCCAACGAACGCGATGTGTTCGGCACGCTGCGTGGCGAGTGGGACCTGTCGCCCAGCACCACGGCCTGGGCTGCGGCGGGCGCGCGCCGTGGCGAAGAAGCCAATTCACTGGCCAACCTCACGGTGACCAACGCCGCCAGCGGCGCCGCCACCACCTACCGCTTTGACAACACCCGCAAGGACAGCGTGAACACCGGCGAGCTGGGCCTGCGTGGCAAGCTGCAGACCGGCAGCGTGGGGCATGAATGGGTGGCGGTGGCGTCGCACTACGACTTCGAAAAGAAGAACGCCTACGCCATGGATTGGCGCAACACGCACGCCACCAATCTTTACAACCCCATAGCCACCAGCCTGCCCGGCTTCAGCGCCAACACCCTGTTTGGCGGCGACCTGGCCAATCCCCTGCGCACCGGCAGCACGCGCCTGTCCAGCGTTGCGCTGGGCGACACGATGGCGTTCATGGACAACCGCATGCTCTTCACCGTGGGCTTGCGCCACCAGAAGATGGAGATCGCCAATTACGACTACGGCACCGGGCTGCAGACCGACCGCTACGACCAGAGCCGCACCAGCCCGCTGCTGGCGGCTGTCTACAAGGTCAACAAGGGCCTGTCGGTGTATGCCAACTATGTGGAAGGCCTGAGCCAGGGCCAGACCGCGCCCAGCACGGCGACCAACCGGGGCGAGATGCTGGCGCCGTATGTCTCCAAACAAAAGGAAGTGGGCATCAAGTTTGACGCCGGCCGCGTGGGCGGCAGCGTGGCCCTGTTCTCCACCACCAAGCCGCGTGCGTTTTTGAACACGGCCAACCTCTTCAGCACCAGCGGCAAGGACCGCCACCAGGGCATCGAGCTGGCCGTGCAAGGCGAGGCCACCAAGGGCCTGCGCCTGCTGGGCGGCCTGACCTGGCTGGATGCCAAGCAGCAGACCACCGGCGCTGCCGCCACCGACGGCCAGCGCGTCATCGGTGTGCCCAAGCTGCAAGCCAACCTGGGGGCGGAATGGGACGTGCCCGGCGTGCCCGGCCTGGCCGTGGACGGCCGCTGGGTGCATACCGGCGCCAGTTATGCCAACGCCACCAACACCCTGCGCGTGCCCGGCTGGAACCGGCTCGACGTGGGTGCCCGCTATATGACGGAAGTGCAAGGCAAGCTCGTTACGCTGCGCGCCCGCATCGACAACCTGACCAACCGCAACTACTGGGCCTCAGTCGGCGGCTACCCCGGCTCGGGCTACCTGGTGGTGGGTGCGCCGCGCACCTTGTCGCTGAGCGTGAGCGTGGACTTCTAAGGCGGCACCCCGCCCCGCACGGGTATTGCCAAGGCCCATTTCAGGGTCAAAAAGCCACCCAGCGCTTATCCAACAAGCGCAGGCAGCTATCAAAAAATGAATATTTTTCCCCTGTAGCGCCGGGGGTGTGGAGCACTGCGCTCCGCTGTTTTTGCTGTCACTAAACCACCGAAAGGAAAACGTCCATGTCCTCGAACCAACGCCTCCAAGCCCCGCTGCTGTCCGCCCTGCTGGCCTGCGCCGCCCTCACTGCGGTGAACTCCGCCCAAGCCCACCAGGTCTGGCTCGAAAACGCTGGCGGCCAGGCGCGCCTGCACTTTGGCGAGTTCAACGAGAACCTGCGCGAGACCTCGCCCGGCCGGCTGGACCAGTTCAAGGGTGTGCCCGCACTGGAACAACAACGCGCGGGTGCCGTCGCCCAGCGCGTGGAAGGCCAGCTCGCCAAAGACGCTTTTGTCTACACCACCACGGGCACGCCCGACACGCTGTTCGCCGCCGCCAGCTACCCGCTGATCGACCGCAGCAAGCGCAATCTGCCAGCGATGGTCTGGCAGCCCTCCGCCCGCTGGGTGGCCAGCCTGGCCAAGCCCGTGGCACCCACCGCGCCGCTGGACCTGGTGCCCACCGGCAAGCCCGGCGAGCTGAAGGTGGTCTACAAGGGTGCGCCACTGCCCAAGGCCAAGGTGCAGCTGGCCGCCCCGTCGGGCTGGACGCGCGAAGCCGAGGCGGGTGAAGACGGCACGGTGACCTTCGTCACCCCCTGGAAGGGCCAGTACGTGGCCGAGGTGAAGCACAGCGACAAGACCCCCGGCGAAGTGCAAGGCGAGAAGTACGGCGAAGCCAGCTACGTGACCACGCTCACCTTTGTGCTGGCCGACGGCATGGCGTCGCCTGCCCTGCCCGAGCCGCCCAAGGCCCACTGAGCCCCGGCTGCCGCCACCGCCGATTTGCTAGCCGCACAAACCACCGCCCTCTCGGGGCGCGTGGTACTGCCTTGGCACGCTCGGGCGGCTGGCATTCATATCACTAAAAATGGGCTGTAGCGCTTTACGTAAAAGCGCCGACAGCTATTACTTCGATAGCGCCATGATTCACCCCAATCTCTTGCGCACCGCGGTGGCGCAAGCCGCACTGCTGGCTGTGTGCGGCACCGCGTTCGCGCAGAACAGCACAGCACCCGCACCTATACCCTCCGACGCTCCAGCAGCCGCCCCCTCCTTGCGCCAGGTCGATGTCATCGACTCCACGGCAGGCGAAGCCGCCACGCCCGCACGGCGCGCGCAAAGCAGCTCGCGCCTGGGCCTGTCGGTGCTAGAGACGCCGCGCTCGGTCAGCGTGATCGACAACGCGTTGCTGGAGCAGCAAATGGCCACCACCGAGCGCGATGTGCTGCGCAATGCCTCGGGCGTGTCGTCGCGCAGCGAGTACTACGGCTCGTACTCGCAGTTCTCCATCCGGGGGCTGTGGGCCAACAACACCTACAACTTCCTGCGCGACGGCGCCAAGTTCATCCACCTGCTGGACCCACCGCTGTTCAACATCGAGCGGGTGGAAGTCATCAAGGGCCCGGCCGCGCTGGAGTTTGGCCAGGTCGCGCCCGGCGGCCTCGTCAACTACGTGAGCAAGCGGCCCCAAGCCGACCCGCTGCGCACCGTGAAGATCGGCGCCGGCAGCCATGGCTGGCGCAGCGCCGAATTTGACCTGACCGGTCCGCTCAACGCCGACGGCACGCTGCGCTACCGCCTGGACGGCGGCGCCAGCCGGGGCGGCAGTTTTGTGGATGGCAACACCCCGCGCAAGCAAGGCATTGCGGGCAGCCTGGAGTGGCAGGTCACGCCCGACACCGTCTGGCGCGCGCAGGCCGAGACCCAAAGCATCGACGGCACTTCGACCTCCGGTTTGGCCGTGCCCGACCCCAAGAATCCACGCAGCGCGGATGTGCTGCCGGTGGGCGCGTTCTACGGCGAGCCCTGGTTGAAAACTGATGGCCATCTGCGCTTTTATTCCACCGAGCTGCAGCACCGTTTTTCGGACCAGCTGGAAGGTCGTGTGCATCTGTCGCGCAACGAAACCTTTCGCAACGTGAACATCGTGTCGCCCATGGGCCCGGTGACCAACGGCCGCGTGCCGCGCACCTACTGGATGGCGCCGGGACAAAATTACACGTCGGACACCGCACTGGCTGAACTGCGCGCGCAGCTGCAAACCGGCGCGGTCAAGCACACGATGCTGGCGGGGTTGGACTGGCGCGCCATTGCGGGCTTCTACGGCGCGCGCACCACGGGCAACCTGGGCGCCATCGACCTCTACAACCCCGTTGCAGGCCTGGTGCCACCCGTGGCCTCCACCGGCGTGGGCAAGCTCTCCTCCGACGCCCGCAACACCGGTGTGTTTGTGCAAGACCGGATGGTGCTGGGCGATTTCGGCCTGCTGCTGGGCCTGCGCCACGACCGCTTCAAAGACGCCTACACCACGCCCGTCACCGACGTGAGCAAGACACAGCCGAGCGCGGCGATCAGCTGGGAGCCCCGCCCGGGCAGCATGCTCTACGCGAGCCATGCGCGCTCTTTCCAGGCCAACTCGGGCACGCTGGTGTGGGGCGCGCAGTCGGCCCCGCCCTCAGAGGGCAAGCAGCTGGAGGTGGGCTGGAAGCAGGAATGGCTGAACCAGCGCCTGATGACCACCGTGTCGGCGTTTGACCTGGAGCTGACCAACGCCCCCGCCACCGACCCGGCGCACCCCGGCTACTCGGTGCTCACCGCGCGCCAGCGGATCAAGGGCATCGAGCTGGAGCTGCAGGGCCGCATCACGCCCGGCTGGACGGTGACGGCCAACGCCAGCTTCCACGACCCCAAGGTGCTGGCCGACACCACGGCCGGTGCCAACGTGGGCAACCGCGTCGAGCGGGCCACGCGCCGCACCGCATCGCTGTGGACACAGTACCGCCTGCCGCAACTGCCCGGCCTGTGGGTGGGTGGTGGCCTGGTGCACCAGGGCGACAAGTTCACCGCCAATGACAACAAGTGGCGCCTGCCCGGCTACACCGTGGTGGACCTGGCCGTGGGCTACCAGTTTGCAGGCGGCGTGCGGCTGCAGGCCAACCTGAAGAACGCGGGCAACCGCCGCTACTACATCGACGGCACCACCACCGCCGCCGGTTTTGGCGCCGTGGTGCCCGGCACGCCACGCAGCCTTCAGGTGTCGCTGGACTACACGTTCTGAAGACGGGCGCCAAGGCTGCGCCTGTCCCATCGCCAGTCCCGAAAGCCAAGCGCTCCTGGCACTCCAGGCACGCCACGCGCCGTGCGTGGCCTTCGGGCCCGCCCCCTTTTTTTTATACCATCGGAGAAACAGCACCATGCAATCTGGCATCACCGTTTGCCGCACCGCCATCGCACACGCGGCCCTGCTTGCCCTGTGCGGCGCGGCCCATGCGCAGCAGGCCACACCCACAGCCCCCACCGCTCCCACGGCGCCTGCTGCAGAGAAAGCCCTGGCCCCCGTCACCGTGAGCGCGGGTGCCGAGCAGGAGAACCCAACCGCGCCCGTCACCGGCTTTGTGGCCCAGCGTGCGCTCAGCGCCACCAAGACCGACACCCCACTCATCGAAACCCCGCAGGCCATCAGCGTGATCACCCGCGACCAGATGGAAGCCCAGGGCGTCCAGACGCTGCGGCAGGTGACGGCATACGCCGCTGGCGCGGTGTCCAACTATTTCGACAGCCGCGTGGACAGCTTTGCCGCACGCGGCGGCACGGTAAGCCAGTACCAGGACGGGCTGCTGCGCACCTATGGCACCTACAACACCAGCCGGCCGGACCCGTACACGCTGGAGCGCGTGGAGTTTCTGCGCGGTCCCACCTCCGTGCTGTACGGCCAGGGCAGCGTGGGCGGCGTGCTCAACCTGACGAGCAAACGCCCACAGGCCGACACCCTGCGCGAGGTGCAGGTGCAGCTGGGCAACAACGCACGCAAGCAGATCGCCGCCGACCTGACGGGCGCACTCGACCAGGACGGCCAGTGGCTCTACCGCCTGGTGGCCGTGGGCCGCGACAGCGGTACGCAGGTGGACCATGTGGACGACAACCGCGTGGTGTTTGCGCCATCGCTCACCTGGAAGCCCAATGCCGACACGTCGCTGACGCTGCAGGCGCTGCACCAGAAGGACCAAAGCGGCTCGCTCATTGGCTTCTTCCCGTGGCAAGGCACGCAGCTGCCCAGCCAGTACGGACAGATTCCGCGCAACACCTTCATCAGCGAGCCGGGCTGGGACGCGTACGACACCAGCAACAACTCCTGGGGCTACCTGTTCAGCCACCGTCTGAACAGCGACTGGACAGTGCGCCAGAACCTGCGCCGCACCGTGAGCGAGGTGGACTATCGCACCATCTACACCAGCTTCACCGCCAACGCTGGGACCGGCCGCCCTGCGCGCCCCGTGTTCAACAGCGACAACCGCACGCTGGTGCGCGATGCGGTGTGGAACCTCAACACCGGCCGCATGCTGCTCATCGACACGCAGCTCGAAGGCAAGCTGCAGGCGGGCAGTACCGCGCACACAGTGCTCGCAGGCCTGGACGTGCAGCGCAACCACACCGGCCAGCAGGCATGGCGAGCGGTGGCGTCGTCCATCGACGTGTACAACCCCGTGTACGGCAACTTCACGCCACCCACTGCGGCGCAGCTGGTGCGCCAGCCCAGCGTGGTGCAAAAGCAGCTGGGGTTCTACGCGCAAGACCAGATCCAATGGGGCCGCTGGACGGCCACGCTGGGCCTGCGCCACGACAGTGCGCAGACCGATACCGAAGGCCGCCCTGCCGCTGCAGTGGACGACAAGGCCTGGACCAAACGCGCTGGCGTCACGTACCAGATGGACGGCGGCTGGGCACCGTATGTGGGCTACTCCGAATCGTTCCAGCCCCTGGGTGGGCTCGACGCGTACGGCACCCCCTACAAACCCCAGCGCGGTGAACAGTGGGAGGCCGGCGTGAAGTGGCAGCCACCGGGCCAGGGCATCAGTGCGTTTGCCGCTGTGTACACCCTGCGCGAGAAGAACCGCAAGACCACCGACCCCGGCAACCCGCTCAACAGCCTGCAGATTGGCGAAGTAAAGGTCAACGGTTTCGAGGCGGAGGTGCAGGCCAGCCTGGCGCGCCAGTGGGACTTCACGGTGGGCTACGCCTTCACCGACGCCCAGATCAGCCGCAGCAACGCAGGCGACCAGGGCCAGCCCGTGGCCAGCGTGCCCCGGCACACCGCATCGGCCTGGCTGAGCCACCGCTTTGCAGCGCAGGGACGTGGCGGCTGGGTGGTGGGCGCGGGCGTGCGCTACACCGGCTCGCAATGGAGCGGCACCAGCGCCATCAGCACCCCTGCCGCCACCCTGGCCGATGCCATGCTGGCCTACGACGCTGGCGACTGGCGCGTGGCCTTCAACGTGGTCAACCTGACCGACAAGGTGCACATCACCCAGTGCCTGGCACGCGGGGATTGTTTCTACGGACAGGCGCGCACCTACACGCTGACCTCGACCTACCGGTTCTAGGGGCCCGTTGACGATCCCTCAAAGGGTCGTCGCCCACTCCACGAACCCCACCACCCGCCCTGCAGCGCCTGCAATCCTCGCGGCCCTTGCAGCGCCTTCACTGCGGCAGCAGCCCGGGCACTGCGGCACGCCGATGGCAGCCCGCGTGGGGCTTGCGCTGCATTCGCGACCTTGACGGGGGTGCCGGGCTACGCCCCGGGTCGGTTCTGGCGTGCCCTACCAGAACCATGTTGCGCCGCAACGACATCTTGATGACAAAAAGGTGTTTACCCCGCTGGCGGCCAATCACGGCGGCCAGTAGCATCCCCTTCCGTTGCAAAGTGCAACGATCACATCACCACAGGCACCAAACTTGCTTGTAGCGGCGGCCCGAAGGCATCACCCCTGTGCGTTTTTGGCCGGTGATTATTTGTTATCAAACAAAATTTGATTTAAGGAACCTCGCGAATGAAAACATTGAACCGCTGCGCCCTCGCCGCGCTGGCCCTGGTGGGTACGTCTGCTGCCTTTGCACAGAGCAGCGTCACCCTGTACGGCCGGGTCAACACCAGCTTTGAACACCAAAAAGACGGCGATGTCTCCAAGACCGGCCTGTTCAACAACTCCTCCCGCTTCGGCTTCAAGGGCCAGGAAGACCTCGGCGGCGGCCTGATGGCTGGCTTCCAGCTGGAAAGCGGCTTTGACTCCAGCTCCGGCGCTACCGACTCGCGCGGCATTTTTGCCCGCCAGAGCGAAGTGAACCTGTCCGGCGGCTTCGGCATGGTGCGCCTGGGCAACTTCACGTCCGAGTCGTACTACGCCACGGCCGACTTCATCAGCAACCACAACCACGACACTGGCTCGTCGGCTGACGCCCTGTACGCCTACCCCGCCCGTGACATCAACAAGATCGCTTACCGCACCCCCAGCCTGGGCGGCGCAACGTTCGAAGCCGGCTGGGCCCAGCACGAGCAGCCCAGCGGCACCGGCGGCAAGAACAGCATGGACCTGGCTGCCAACTACGAAATCGGCAAGCTGGGTCTGGGCGCCGGTTACTCCAAGCTGGGCGACCAGAACCAGTTCGCAGTGCGCGCTTCGTACTCCACCGGTCCCTTCGTGATGGGCGCCTACGTGCAACGCGACAAGAACGTGTTCATCGCCAACGGCGGCAACCGCACCAACCTGCGCCTGTCGGCCGCCTACATCATGGGCGTGTCCGAGTTCCACGTGAACGTGGGCCGTGCCGGCAACTACTCCAACGTGTCCAACAGCGCCGCCACCCAGTACACGCTGGGCTACAACTACAACCTGAGCAAGCGCACCAAGGTCTACACGTACTACACCCGCATCAACAACAGCCAGGCCGCCACCTACGGCGTGTCGGCTCCGGGTAACGACTTCAGCTCCTTCGCCGTGGGCGTGCGCCACAACTTCTGATGGCCCCCCACACGCTGCTGCCCTGACTGGTGGGAGGGCAGACAAACAGCCAATTACCCCGCACTTCTTCGGAGTGCGGGGTTTTTTATGCCTGCGACCTGCCGGATACAGCGCATAGCCCTATTGCGGACGCAGAGCCAACCACCAAACCCGGCGCACCCAAGGCCATTCGGTCGGTCCAAATCCGGTCCCGCCCGCAGGCTTTTGCAGCGGCAGATACTCTGCGCCACATCGGCCGGGCAATGACTACCTGGCTGTGAAATGCGGAGCACAGCACCATGCCAACACCACGCCACGCAGCCAGCGCCATCCTGGTGTTCTGGGCCCTGGCCGCATCTGCCCAGACCACAGCGCCCGTGGTGCTGGACGACCTGGGCGGCCTGCGCATTGACAAGACCGAAGTCACCATCGCCCAGTTTGCGCGCTACGTGCGGGCCACCGGCACCACCACCCGTGCAGAGCGCGAAGGCGGCGGTTTTGAATACGTGAGCGGCTGGCAGCGCCGCGCGGGCTGGACCTGGCAGCGCCCCGACGGCTCACCGCCCGACACCGACCAGTTGCCCGCCGTGCACCTCACTCACGCCGAGGCCCAGGCCTACTGCCACTGGGCGGGCGGCCGCCTGCCCACCGCCGCCGAGTGGCGCACCGCCGGCTTTACCGAGCTGCGCAGCCAACCGCCCACGCCCTGGGTGCGTGGCACCACCTACCCCTGGACCACAGGCCAGAGCCCGCAGGGCGCCAACACCAGCGACCCCGACCCCTGGCCCCGTGCCGCACCCGTCAATGCCACTGCGGCCGGAGTGAACGGCCTGCACGACATGGGCGCCAATGTGTGGGAATGGGCGGCCGATGCGCGTGGCGAAGAGCGGCGCACGATGGGTGGGTCCTGGTGGTATCCCGCGTCGCAAATGCGCGCGGATGTCGAGGCCTGGAAGCCTGCGGACTTTTACGCGGTGTACATCGGATTTCGCTGCGTGCACGACCCGAAGCCTTAGGGCCAAAAGAGGCGGCACCGTCAGTGAGGGAATCTTCTCTATGCCCGCAAGCCGTACGGCCTGCCGTCGCCCCCCTCTTGTGCGACCTTGAAAAGCTCGGGATCAGGTTCTCAGAAAGCAAAAAGGCCCCCGATGCCCATGGCACCGGGGGCCTGTGACTACCGCGCTGAGAACCTGTTCAAAAAGCGCGATGGTCACACGTTCATGATCGACACCAGACGCGTGTTCAGGTGCGCCTCGATGGCCTCGGGGCCACCCTCGGAGCCGTAGCCCGAATCCTTCAGGCCACCAAACGGCAGCTCGGCTGCAGGTGCGGCGGCCTGGTTGATCCAGAGCATGCCCACTTCCAGGCGCTGCGCCAGCAAATGAGCGTTCTTCAGCGACGAAGTGAAGGCATAACCGGCCAGGCCAAACGGCAGGCGGTTGGCTTCGGCAATGGCGTCTTCAATCTTTTCAAAGCCACGAATCGCAGCCACGGGGCCGAAGGGCTCTTCATTCACGATGCGGGCCGACAGGGGCACGTCGTTCAGCACGGTGGGCTGGAAGAAGTTGCCTTCGCTGCCAATGCGCTCGCCACCCGTCACCACCTTGGCGCCCTGCTGCACGGCGTCGGCCATCAGGTCGGCCATGGCGGTGATGCGGCGGGGGTTGGCCAGCGGGCCCATCTGCGTGCCGGCCGTGAGGCCATCGCCCACCTTCAGGCCCTGCGCGTACTTGGCGAAGGCAGCCACGAAGTCGGCACGGATGCTCTCGTGCACCAGATAGCGGGTGGGCGAAATACAGACCTGGCCTGCGTTGCGGAACTTGGCGCCGCTGCCGATCTTGATGGCCAGTTCCAGGTCGGCGTCTTCCGCCACGATGACCGGGGCGTGGCCGCCCAGCTCCATCGTCACGCGCTTCATGTGCTTGCCCGCCAGCGCGGCCAGCTGCTTGCCCACGGGCGTGGAGCCGGTGAACGTGACCTTGCGGATGATGGGGTGCGGGATCAGGTAGCTGGAGATTTCAGCCGGGTCACCATAGACCAGGCCCACGGTGCCTGCGGGCACACCGGCATCGGCAAACGCGCGGATCAGCTCGGCCGGGCTGGCGGGGGTTTCTTCAGGCGCCTTGACCAAGATGGAGCAACCGGCACCCAGCGCGGCGGCCAGCTTGCGCACCACCTGGTTGATGGGGAAGTTCCAGGGCGTGAAGGCCGCCACGGGGCCCACAGGGTCCTTCAGCACCATCTGCGTGGCCTTGAGGTTGCGCGAGGGCACGATGCGGCCGTACACACGCAGCGATTCGTCGGCAAACCATTCGATGATGTCGGCCGACGCCATGGTTTCAACCTTGGCCTCGGCCAGGGGCTTGCCCTGCTCTTGGACCATGATGGCGGCTATTGATTCGGCGCGTTCCCGCATCAGGGCCGCTGCGCGGCGCATGGTCTTGGCGCGCTCGGCGGCAGGCATGTCACGCCAGGCTTCAAAGCCCTTTTGTGCGGCGTCCAGCGCACGGTCCAGATCGACCTTGGTGGCATGGGCCACGCGGCCGATTTCCTTGCCCGTGGCGGGGTTGAACACGGCAAGGGTCTTGCCTTCAGCGGCGTCTTGCCACTGGCCTGCGATGAAGAGCTGGGTGTTGGGATAGGTCATGAGCGTTGGTTGGTCAGCCAAGGTGGTGAAAAAATCAAAAAAACGACTATACGCCTGCGATGATGGCTGTGTATTTCAAGGAGATTGCATGCGAGAAGTAGTCCAAAGCCTCGAAGAGTCGCGGATCCGCGAAGTGGCCAACGAAGGCCTGGGGCGCAGCGATGTGCTGAAGTTCTGGTTCGGCGAGAGCGACGAGGTGACGCCGGATTTCATCCGCGACGCGGCCATTGCGTCGCTGCAAAAGGGCGAGACCTTTTACGCCCACAACCTGGGCCTGCCCGAACTGCGCCACGCAATTGCGGGCTACATGCACGGCCTGCACCCTCAGCAGCACACCGATGCGTGGTTTGACCGGATTGCCGTCACCTCCGGCGGCGTGAACGGCCTGATGGTGGCCGTGCAGACCCTGGTGGACGCGGGCGGCGAAGTGGTGCTGGTGACGCCCGTGTGGCCCAACCTGGTGGCGCAGCCGCGCATTCTGGGGGCGCAGGTGCGCACTGTGCCACTGGTGGCCGACGTGCACGGCGCATGGCGCCTGGACATGGATGCGCTGCTGGCCGCCATCACACGCGGCACGCGCCTGCTGGTCGTCAACGCACCCAACAACCCCACGGGCTGGACGCTGACGCGCGAGGAGCAAGCCACCATCCTGGCGCACTGCCGCCGCACCGGCACGTGGATTCTGGCGGACGAGGTGTATGAGCGGCTGTACTACGCGGGTGACACGGCCAATGGCGCGGCGCCCAGTTTTCTCGACGTGGCCGAGCCCGAGGACCGGCTGATCGTGACGCACAGCTTTTCCAAGAGCTTTTTGATGACCGGCTGGCGCCTTGGGTGGCTGGTGTTGCCGCCGTCACTCACCCAGGCGGTGGGCAAGCTGATCGAGTTCAACACCTCGTGCGCGCCGGTGTTTGTGCAGCGCGGAGCCACGGTGGCGCTGCAGCGCACGGAGGAGGTGACGCCCGCGCTGGTGAACCATCTACGCAACTGCCGCGACACGCTGGTGCCGCTGCTGGCCGAGGTGCCGGGAGTGTCGGTGGCCACGCCACGTGGGGGCATGTATGCGTTCTTCCACATCGACGGGCATGACGAGTGTTTGCCACTGGCCAAGCGGCTGGTGCGGGAGGCGGGGTTGGGGTTGGCGCCGGGCAGTGCGTTTGGG
>NZ_JBWKYJ010000097.1:0-14450 GCF_059423685.1 Acidovorax sp. GW460-11-11-14-LB4
TTGGTGGCGAACTGCGAAGCATCGGCTTCGTCAGCCTGGGCGCCAAAAGAAGCGAAAGCGGCGACAGCGGCGATGGACAGGAAACGTGCGGTGTTGTTCATGATGGAAATCCTTGAAGTTAAAGAAGCGGCTCAAAAAACCGGAACAAAGCGCCAAAAACAAAGAAAGCTGCTTGGGACCGGGTTCGGTGAGTCGCCTTGCGGGTTCGGCTCATCGATGGGATGAACTGTACGCCGGTGGGGTGCAGAGAAAAACCACCGGGTCGCGAACTAACTGTTCCAGTATTGTGAACAATCAATGCGGAACTTTTCAGGGTTTACCCAAGCCTGACTGTCCAGGATCACCAAAAAGCAGGCTATCGGCGACATTGTTGAATGGAAACCCTGACGTCTATTTGGGACAATGACATTGGGGTGACAGGGGGCTTTGTCACCCCGGCGAGCCCCGGCGGGTCCAGGCCTTGGTCATGAGAATCCGGACGTGTGATCTCTGCCATGCGGCAAAAAACGAGCACGGGTAGCAGCGCCTGCTGCTTGATGTGCATCAAGATTGCATGTCTGTATCGCGTCACGCGAGTCAGTGCCCCGCAAGAGAACCCCCTATAGTGCGAAGTAACGATTTGTGTTGCTTGCATGACCGATATTCTTCTTTCAGCGGATGCCGAGGACGCTGACAGTCCCCATTACTTGCGTGCGCTGACCGACATGGCCGACCGGCGTACGGTGGTCGCAGGTGCTGCCATCTACACCGACAACGGCATCAAGCTGGTGGAGAAGGGCGCGCGCATCGACAGCCGCCTGTACGACCGCCTGGTGCAGCACAAGCTGCGCGAACCCATTGACCGCCATTTGTCCATCGAAAACCCGGTGGACGTGCCATCACTGCTGGCCCTGGGCCAGACGCTGATCGAGCAGGAAACCCTGCCCGCCATGCTGGCCGAGGCCCTGGGGTCCGGCGCCCGGTTGCTGGCGCCCCTGCGGTCCCTGCCGTTGCCTTCGGCGATGGCCTGCAAGCTCACCGTGATGCGTGACCAACGGCCCACGCTGTTCCAGCACAGTCTGGTGATGACTACCGTGGCGGTATTTCTGGCGGTCAAAAGCGGGCTGAGTGAGCGCGACTGCAGCACGGTGGCGGCTGCTGCGCTGCTGCATGACCTGGGTGTGCTGCACATGGACCCAGCCTGGGACGACCCGGACCACAAGATGGTAGGGGTAGGGCGCAAGCACCTGGTGGCCCACCCCATTTCGGCCATGCTCATGATCCGCGACACGCAGGCCTACCCACGCGCTGCCGAGGTCGCTGTGCTGGAGCACCATGAGCGCATGGACGGCAGCGGCTATCCACGCGCCTTGCCAGGGGCGGATATCACGCCCATGGGCCGCATCCTGCTACTGGCCGAAGTGGTGGCTGCCTTCTACGAGAAATACGACGACATGCCCGCGCAGCGGCTGTCGCTGGTGCTGCGGCTCAATCACCGCAAGTTTCCTTCGGCATTGGTGGCGTTCATCCTGCCGCTGCTGCAGGAGGAAGTGGCCCGCGAATCGGCCTTGATGCCTCTGGGTAACGATGCGCCCCGCCAGATCGAATTGCTGGCCGAAGCCTTTGCCTATTGGGACCAGCTCAAGGCGGCCTTGCCCCCGGACACGGCGGCCAAGTCTTCTGCGGGCACTGCCTTTGCGTTTACCGATTCCCGCCTCATGGCATTGCAAAAAGCCCTGATCGAAGCGGGTTCGCACCCCCGGCACCAGGGCGAGCTGCTGGCGCAATTGCAAGGCGACGCCATTGGCATGGCCGAGGTCGCCCTGGTGGGACGCGAGGCCCTGTGGCAACTGCAAAGCATTCTGAACGCCAGCCACCGCCGCTGGCCCCAGCTCTCGGACCGTGCCACGCCTGCTGATGCGGCGGTGGCGGACTGGTGCGACTGGGCGATGCGTACGCTGTAAGCAGACTTTCGGATCGACCCCGCGAGAGCACGGGGTTTGCCTCTTCCACTGGGTGCTCTGACGCGCGGCGTTTGCTGGGCATCGCAACCCGAAAGGAAGGTCTCCTCCGCCACGCCACTCGTCGTCGCGCGCCTGGATTGGCGTGGCGGGGGAGGCCTTGGCACTGGCAAAAATAGTGGGAACAAGCCCTTGCCTGCGTGGGCCTCCTCAGACCGACGTCCTTGGTGGGTCTTCGCTTCCAGGTTCACCCATTCGGCATAATACTGGTTATATTTACAGTATTCGTGTTGCCTCAATTTCTCCCACCACCATGCCTGCGCCACGCCCCTCTTTGCGGGTTGCGTCCGATTTGCCCATCCCCGTGCCTGGGGTGTGGCATGCCGACGCGCTGGGGGCCAGCGCGCAGCGCGTATTGCCTTCGGGCCATGCCGCGCTGGATGCCCAGCTGCCGGGCGGCGGCTGGCCTGTGGGGGCCCTGAGCGAAGTGCTGCAGCCTCTGGCGGGCCTGCACGAATGGCAACTGGTGCTGCCCGCACTGGTGCAGGCCACGGCCCGGCAGAGCGGGGCCGTGGTGCTGGTGGCGCCGCCGTGCGAGCCTTTTGGCCTGGCCCTGCAGTCGCAGGGGTTGCGGGCAGAGCGGGTGTGTGTGGTGCATGCCGACTCGCCCATGGTCGCCTTGTGGGCGGCCGAGCAGGCGCTGCGCTGCCAGGGCGTGCTGGCCGTCATGGCCTGGCTGCCCCAGGCGCAGCCTGCCGCTTTGCGGCGGTTGCAATTGGCGGCGGCCCAGCAGCAGCAATTGTTGTGGGTGTTTCGTCCGGTCGATGCCCCAGGGCCTGCATCGCGGGTGTCTCAGGCGTCGCCGGCCCAATTGCGGCTGCAGGTGCAGGGGCTGGCTTTGCCAGGGGATGCCGCAGCAGCCCCCGGCATGCAGGTGCAGATCCTCAAGCGCCGGGGGCCTCCGCTGGCGCAGGCGCTCCAACTGCCGGGCTGCCACCCTCAGCTGGCGCAGGTGCTGGTGGCACAGGCCGAGCGGCGCCGCGCTGCGCAAGAGGCCGCCATTGCCCAGATGGCGGGGCGCCAGGCCGCGGCCGCCCGTGTGGCCGGGGTCTTGGCGGGTTCGCTGGCGCGCCATGTGCCCCCAGTCCAGCCCATATGCGAGCCCGTATGCGAGCCAGGAGGCCGACCCGGAGGCCGGCCAGAAGGGAGCAGGCATGCACTGGATCGCCCTGCCATTGCCCTGGTGCGATGAGGCCGCCGCCTTGGCGGGTACAGGCACGGATAGAAATATCGGAGTGCTGAACGCCGCGGCCGGCTGGTGGGCCTTGCGCTTCACGCCGCGTGTGGCGCTGGCCGATGGCGAGGCGGTGTTGCTGGAGGTGTCCACCACCGAACGCCTGTGGGGCGGGCGCGATGCGCTGCAGGCACTGGTGCTGCAAGCCTGGGCCGATGCGTCGACCCGATGCGAAGGGGAGGGCGTCGCCCCTCCACCCGTCCGCAGCACTGAAGAGCCTGCCCATTCCTTTGGAGCGACCACAGCCCCTGTGTCCCATGCACCGACTGTGTGGGGCAGAGGCCCCACCGCCCTGGTTGCCCAGGCCAGGCTGCGTATGGCATTGGCAGGGCGCCCCTGCCCACCGCAGGGCAGTGCAGAGAGCCTGCCTTTGCACACGCTGACGGCGCTGCGTCCCCATGTGGCCAGCCTGGAGCGCATGGGGTGCCGCACCTGGGGGGCGCTGCGGGCGCTGCCGCGCGCGGGCGTGGCGCGGCGCCTGGGGGCGGGCGTGCTGCAAGTGCTGGACCAGGCCCTGGGCGATGCCCCCGAGGCCCATGCCTGGCTGCAACTGCCCGAGCAGTTTGTGTTGACCACCGAGCTGCCCGCCTTGGCCGCGTCGGCCGACGCACTGTTGTGGAGCGCCAGCCGCAGCCTGACGGCCCTGCAGGCCTGGCTGCAGGCGCGCCAGCAGGGTGTGCTGGCGCTGGAGTTGGCCTGGCGTCACGATCTGCGGCGCCTGGATGGCGTGGCGCTGCCCCCCACCCAGGCGCTGCAAGTGCGCACCGCCCAGGCCACCCACGACCTGGTGCACCTGCGGCGCCTGCTGGCCGAAAACCTGGCGCGCACCACGCTGGCCGCGCCGGTCAACCAGATCACGCTGCGGCTGCTCGAATCGGCACCGTTGCCGCACCGCAGTGCCAGCCTGCTGCCCCCGGGGGAGGTGGGCGGGCGTGACCCCACAAGCCATGGCAGCACCGACCCGGCCGGTACCCCCGGCGAGGCCCTGCACCAACTGCTGGAGCGCCTGTCGGCCCGCCTGGGGGCCGACCACGTGGTGGCCCCGGTGCTGCTGGCCGACCATCGGCCCGAACGCATGCAGCAATGGCGACCGGCCGCTGAAGTGCTGGGCATGCCTTCGGCTGTGATGCGCAATGCAGCCACGCGGACACCCACCGGTCCTGTGCCCGCGCGTGCGGACGGTGCTTCGCAAGGCATCGTCCCGGATGCCCCCTTGCTGCCCACCTGGCTGCTGAACCCGCCCCGGCAGCTGGCTGTGCAGGGCAACCGCCCCTGCCACCACGGCCTGTTGCGCTTGCTGGCCGGGCCCCACCGGTTGGAGGCGGGCTGGTGGTCTGCCATGGATGACGCTGTAGACCCAGCACGCCCCTGCGCAGACTTGGCCTTGCGCGACTACTTTGTGGCCCACAACGACGTGGCGGGGTTGGTGTGGGTGTTTCGCGAGCGCCTGGCGCCTGCGCTGGATGGCACGCCAGCGGTGGCTCGCCCACACCGCTGGTTCTTGCACGGAATCTTTGGGTGAGCGGGCAGGGTGGTTGTGCATGGGTTTGACGCACCGACATCCTTCACAGGCCACTGCGGTGCCAGGCCCCGCAGCGGGCGCGGGCGAGCTGCCGGGCTATGCCGAGCTGCACTGCCTGTCCAACTTCAGCTTTCAGCGCGGCGCATCGCACCCGCAAGAGCTGGTCACGCGTGCTGCCAAGCTCGGCTACCAGGCGCTGGCGCTGACGGACGAATGCTCCGTGGCCGGCGTGGTGCGTGCCTGGGGGGCGGCCAAGGAATGTGGCCTGCACCTCATCGTGGGCAGCGAGTTTTTGTGGGGTGACCTGCGGCTGGTGGCACTGGCGCGCGATGCCGAGGGCTGGGGCAACCTGTGCGAGTTCATCACCGCCGCCCGCGCCGCTGCGCCCAAGGGGCAATACCGCGTGGGTGCGGACAGCCCCTGGCACTTGCTGCAGGGGTGCGAGCTGCTGCTGGCACCATGCCGTCAGCGCTTTGATGCTTCTGATTTTGTAGCAATCAGCGCATGTATCACTAGCGCTACCGGCCAGTTAGGCTCTCAAAAGGCTCCGCATGTGTGGCTGGCGGTCGAATTGCACCAGGCCGCCGACGACAGCCTGTGGCTGGCCACGCTGCAGCGCGTGGGCGCTGCACTGCAGCTGCCGCTGGTGGCGGCGGGCGACGTGCACATGCACGCCCGCTCGCGCAAGCCGCTGCAGGATGTGATCACCGCCGTGAAGCGCGGCTGCACCGTGGCCGAGTGCGGCTTTGCGCTGCAGCCCAACGCCGAGCGCCACCTGCGCCAGCGCGTGCGGCTGGCGGGCATCTACCCGCCCGAATTGCTGGCGGCCACGCTCACCGTGGCCGGGCGCTGCACTTTCAGCCTGAGTGAGATCCAGTACCGCTACCCGCTGGAGACCGTGCCCGAGGGCATGACACCTGCCCAGGCACTGGCCTGGCTGGTAGAGCTGGGGGTGCGAAGCCATTACCCGCTGGGCGCGCCCGAGGGCGTGCAGGCGCAGATCCGCAAAGAGCTCGACCTGATCGCGCACTGCGGGTATGAGATGTATTTCCTGACCGTGCACGACATCGTGCGGTTTGCGCGCAGCGTGGGCATCCTGTGCCAGGGCCGGGGCTCGGCGGCGAACTCGGTGGTCTGCTACGTGCTGGGTATCACGGCGGTGGCCCCCGAGCAGTCCCACCTGCTGTTCGAGCGCTTCATCAGCAAGGAGCGCAGCGAGCCTCCTGACATTGATGTGGACTTCGAACACGACCGGCGCGAAGAGGTCATCCAGTACATCTACGACAAATACGGCCGCGACCGCGCCGCCATCGCCGCCGTGGTCACCTGCTACCGCACACGCAGCGCCCTGCGCGACGTGGGCAAGGCCCTGGGCGTGGCGCCCGCCCTGGTCGATGCGTTTGCCAAAGACCACCACTGGTTTGACGAAACCTTTGCCACCGACCGCCTGCAGGAGCTGGCCCAGGCGGTGGGCGTGTCGCTGCACCGGCACATCGCCCGGCTGTGGCTGGAGCTGGCTGCCGACCTGAAGGATTTTCCGCGCCACCTGAGCCAGCATGTGGGCGGCTTTGTGCTGACCCAGGGCAAGCTCACGCGGCTGGTGCCGGTGGAGCCCGCCAGCATGAAGGACCGCTCCGTCATCCAGTGGGACAAGGACGACCTGGATGAGATGAAGCTGCTCAAGGTCGATGTGCTGGCCCTGGGCATGCTCAGCGCGCTGCGCCGCTGCCTCAACCTGCGCGCAGCCCTGCGCGGCGAGCACTGGGGTCTCAAGGAAATCCCGCGCGAAGACCCTGCCACCTACGACATGATCTGCGCCGCCGACACCGTGGGCGTGTTCCAGATCGAAAGCCGCGCCCAGATGAGCATGCTGCCCCGCCTGCAGCCGCGCGAGTTCTACGACCTGGTGGTCGAGGTCGCCATCGTGCGCCCCGGCCCCATCCAGGGGGGCATGGTGCACCCCTACCTGCAGGCGCGCGAGCGCCGGCGCAAGGGCGAGCCTCTGCAACTGGAAAAGCCGGAGCTGGAGGACGCCCTGGCGCGCACGCTGGGCGTGCCCATCTTCCAGGAGCAGGTGATGCAGATCGCCATGATCGCGGCGGGCTTCACCCCCGGCATGGCCGACGACCTGCGCCGCTCCATGGCCGCCTGGAAGCGCAAGGGGGGCGTGCATCGCTTTGAAGAGCCTCTCAAACAAGGCATGAAAGACAGGGACTACCCCGCCGAATTTGCCGACCGCATCTTCCAGCAGATGCTGGGCTTTGGCGAATACGGCTTTCCTGAAAGCCACGCCCACAGCTTTGCGCTGCTGGCCTATGCCAGCAGCTGGCTCAAGTGCCACGAGCCCGCGTGCTTTTTGGCGGCGCTGCTCAACTCGTTGCCCATGGGCTTTTACAGCGCCTCGCAACTGGTGCAGGACGCCCGCCGCCACGGCGTGCGCGTGCTGCCCATCGACGTGACCGTGAGCGACATCGACTGCACGCTGGAGGGCAACCCCGAGCCGCTGCGCCCCGCACGTGGCCTGGGCGCACCGCCGCTGCCCCAGCCCGCCGTGCGCCTGGGCCTTCGGATGGTCAGCAGCCTGCACACAGACGCCGCCAAACGCCTGCTGCACGCCCGCGCCACAGGCCCCGCCTTTGCCACCACCGAAGACCTGGCCTTGCGTGCCCAACTGAGCCAGCAAGACCTGCAAGCCCTGGCCGCCGCCGATGCCCTGGCCAGCCTGTCGGGCCACCGGCGCCAGCAGATGTGGGACGCCGCCGCCCAGCACAGCGCGCCGCCCCTGTGGCGCGACGTGCCCGTGCACGAGGCCCCGCTGCAACTGCCCGAGGCGCCCGAGGGCGAAGAAATCCTGTTCGACTATGCCGCCACCGGCCTCACGTTGCGCCGCCACCCCCTGGCCCTGCTGCGCCCCCGCCTGGCCCGCTGGCGCCTGCAAACCGCCCTGCAACTGCACAACGCCGCCCACGGCCGCAAGGTGCGCGCCTGCGGCATCGTCACGGTGCGGCAGCGCCCTGGCACCGCCAAGGGCACCATGTTCGTCACGCTGGAAGACGAAACCGGCCCCGTCAACGTCATCGTCTGGCCCGCCTTGGTCGATGTGTGGCGCAATGCGCTGCTGCGGTCGCAGCTGCTGGCGGTGGAAGGGATGTGGCAATGCAGCGCCGGCCCACCCGGCAGCACGGCGGTGGTGCGCCACCTGGTGGCCCAGCGCTTCAAGGACCTGACGCCCCTACTGGGCCGCATGGGGCAGGCGCTGCAGGGGAGCCGGGATTTCCATTAAAGGAGAGTTTCCGAGGCTTGTAGCGAGGGATGGCAGTCAGGCTAAACAGCGGCCCATGGGGCTTGCGCGCCGCCAGGCCCTCCAACGCCTGGCACTCTAGATAGAGCGCTTGACTGCTTGTTGTATGCAGCCGTTGAAGACGGGGCTCCAAAAGAAAGCCCGCACAAGGCGGGCCAAGAGTGAGGATGTCGGCAAAGGGCAAAGCCGACGGTCGATGGTAGCGGTCTTGGCGCGCCAAGCCCACCCGACGATGGTCGTATTGCGCAGGTTGCAAGCCTATTGAAGGCGAGGCGCTGCGAACGATAGCCCAGGCATGCGTGCCAAAGCTCCGCGGCCACCAGGCAATTTGAAGAACGCGACCGCACTGACAAGTTCTGCAGCCTGATTGTTCAAGCTGCTCGCCGCGGCTGCCATCTCTTCCACCAACGCGGCATTCTGTTGGGTGACCTGGTCCATTTGGGTCACAGCTTCGCCCACCTGCGCCACGCCCTGGCTTTGCTCTTGGCTGGCAGCGCTGATCTCACCCATGAGGTCCGTCACCCGCTTGATGGCGCCAACCACTTCCGTCATCGTCGTGCCTGCTTGGTCCACCAGGGTTGTGCCCTGACTCACTCTCGAAACGCTGTCATCGATCAGCGTTTTGATCTCTTTGGCCGCTTCTGCGCTGCGCTGTGCCAAGTTGCGCACCTCGGTGGCCACCACGGCAAAACCGCGGCCCTGTTCGCCGGCCCGTGCTGCTTCCACCGCTGCGTTCAGTGCCAGGATGTTGGTCTGGAACGCAATGCCATCGATGACGCTGATGATGTCCGCAATTCTCTTGCTGCTGTCGTTGATGCCCTTCATGGTTTCGACGACCTGACCGACCACCTCGCCCCCTTGTATTGCGACCGTAGAGGCGCTCATTGCCAGCTGGTTGGCCTGGCGTGCGTTGTCTGCGTTTTGCCGGACGGTGGAGTTCAGCTCTTCCATGGACGCCGCAGTCTCTTCCAGCGCACTGGCCTGTTGCTCCGTGCGGGCGCTCAGATCGTGGTTGCCCTGGGCAATTTCTGAGGAGGCCGTAGACACGTTCTCAGAGTTTTGCCGAACCATGCTCACGGTGTTCACCAGGCTTTGCTGCATGCGCTCCAGCGCTGCCATGAGCTGTCCCGTTTCATCCGTACTGGTGACCTGGATGGTGGTGCTCAGGTCACCACCAGCCACATGCTCTGCCAGTTGCACGGCTTGGGCCAACGGGCGGGTGATGGAGCGCACCAGCAAGAGGGCTGTCACCACGGCCAGCACTATCGCAAGGGTCGAGATCATCAGCAGCGTTGCGCGTGCATTGGCATAGGTTGCCTCCGACTCTGCCCGGGATGCCTCCGAGCCATCGCTATTGATCTTTACCAGCTGGTCCAGCGTCTCCATGGTCAGATCAAACAGCTTCTTGGACTCACCCTCCACGAGACTCCGTGCCTGATCGTTTTCGTTCTTGCGCGAGAGTGCAAGCACGCGGTCATCCATCTCACGGTACTGCTTCCATTGCTGCACGAGCTGGTCATATGCCTTGCGCTCGTTGTCCCCGCTGATGAGCTTCTCGTAGGCCTTCAATGACTGATCCAGTTTCTGCCGGTCGGTCACTACCTTCTTGTCAATCGCCTCCATCGCCGCCGCGTCGGTATTCATGACATGACCCAATACTGTCATGCGTGCCACCAACAGCTGCGAGTCCATCTCATTGGCTGCCCGCACACTGGGGAGCCAGTTGTCCGCAATTTCCACGGTGGCTGACCGCATGGTGGAGAGCTGGAGGGCAGCCAGCCCTGCAAGCCCCATCAGCAGCAATATCAGGGTGGCAAATGCACCGTACAGGCGGGTCGAGATTTTCAGATTTTTCATGTCGGCATCTTTCTGGATGGTCTTGTCTCGACGGGATTCCTTGAATCCTCTCCAACCCGGGCAGTCATGGCACGGGCGTTGGGCTTGACCTTCAACGGCCTGTTTTCACCTGCCGCTAAGGTTGCTGCCTGTTGATTTAATCAAATATATCATATTAATCATTTGCAGGTAAAGGCCAAGATCATTTTTCGGTGTCTGTCCGGCATTCGGACCGACCCTTCAGGTGTGCTCCGCGAGCCGGAATCGAGCGTCTTCTGTTCCCGGGCCCTCGTTCTTGGCAGCATGAAGCGGCTGGATTAACTTGGTCTTAAGGAATTTGTCTGTCACCCACGCAGCCGTGCGCCGCGCGGGGGCCCCTAAGATGGCCGGGGTGTGTCGCATTCACCCGCCACCATGGCGCAGCAGGAGGAACCACACATGGGCATGGAGTTTCAGCACGCGCGTAGAAGTGCGCTCATTTGCGCGGCGTCCGCCGTCCTGACCGCCTGCGGAGGCGGAGGGGCCGGCGACGGTGCAGGGCCCGCCGCATCAGGCCAGGTGATCAACTCCACCATCAAGTCGGTTGCCAATGGCAACACGTACGCCATTCAGGTTTTCTTGCCAGAGTCGTACGCCAACAGCACGACCGTTTTGCCTGTGATCTACGCGACCGAAGGGGACGCTCCGTACGGGGGCGCCAATCGCTCGCGCTTTGACACGTTCAAAGAGGTCATGCAGCGCCGGGGTACCCAGGCTGTTTTGGTTGGCATTGGGGGAACGGCCTGGAGGGGCACTGACTTTCTCATGCCCGGCGCAACGAAGTATCTCGACTTTCTGGTGAAAGAACTGGCGCCCACCATTGAGAGCCAGTACCGGATTGATCGCAAACGAAGGGCGTTGTCGGGCTTGTCCCATGGTGGGTACTTCGTTCTGGCCGCGTTGATACTGGAGGCGCGTGCAGGTGTGACCCCCAGTTTTTCATACTACCTGTCGACAGAGTGCAGCGTGGGGGAGCACACCAGCCCGGCGGGGGTCTTAGCGTTTGAAAAGCAGATTGATGGAAAGGCTGTGCCAGCGACCTTGTTCCTTGCGGGTGCGAGTGGCGGCAACCACCCACTGATCGGTATCCCTGTTTTCAATCAGATCGCCTCTCAGAACCTACCGGGCCTGGTATCGCTCAAGGCCGAGTACAACACTTCGCATGTCGGTGCGGATGTGCCTGCATTTGAAGATGCGTTGAAGCGGTTCTTTTCCTAGGCGGGCGTTGTGCTGCGGCGCCTGCACCTGCGCCAGCGTCCGGCGCCACGAACCAATGCACTTTTCTCGGTCATTGCCACGTGCAGACATCGGGTCATCCCTTCATGACTCCAGCTTCACCAGGCGATGCAGCTGTGCCCCTCTGGCTCCCGCAACCACCGCCTCTATCAATGCCCGCGCGGACATTGACAGCGCTCGGTCCCTCTGCTGCATCACAAACACTTCGCGCTGCACGGTAGGACGCAGGGGCGAAAAGCGCAAATCGGCAGCATCCCTGTGCGATGCGCCCAGTGCAGACATCACCGCAATGCCCACGCCAGCCCGTGCCATGGCCAATTGCAGGGCGAGGCTGGAGACTTCCACCCCATGGTCCATGTGTGCCACCAGGTCAGAGCCTTGCGCGCGCAGCACGCTGACGATGCTGGTGTCGCTGCCTTCCTTCAGCAGAGGCAGGTCGCCCAGTGTTTCGGTACGGACCCAGGCCTTGAGCTGGTGCAGCTGTGGGTTGAACAGAAGACCCAGCGGTGCGCTCAGCAGCTTGGTGCAGCGCAGGGCCTCGGTGCGGCCTACGGGGGAGCCAATGCCGAAGTCCACCTCGCCTTGTGCCACGCGGCGGGTGATGCCTTGACTGTTGTCGTTGACCACGCGCACCCGCACGCCAGGGTGTGTTTTGACGAAGGACTGGAGGGTGTCGGGCAGCACGGCGCAACCAAAGGCCTCGCCCACGGCCAGGCAGACCGAGCCGCGTTGGCCCGTGGCTTCACCCTGGATCAGGGCGGCGGCCTCCGTCAGGTCGTGCAGCAACCGTTGGGCGACGGGCAGGAATCGCTCACCCTCTGGCGTCAAGGCCAGTTGGCGGGTGGTGCGCAGGAAGAGCGCGACCCCCAGCTGGCTCTCAAACTCTTGCAGCGCGCGGGTGAGCGCGGGCTGGCTGATGTGCAGGGCCTCGCTGGCGCGCGAGATGTTGCCCACGGCGGCGGTGGTCACAAACATGCGCAGCTGGCGTTGGGTGAGATTCATAATGATTGGCTATGAATTGCATCAATTGATGCATTGGACAGGAATTGTGCCGCTTTCTACAGTGCAACCCCAAAGGAGTTGCACCATGAAAAAAATCTCGACCCTGTCTCTGGCCATCCTGTTGTCTCTGGGCCTTAATGCTGCCCAAGCCCAAACACCAGTAGGGGAGGTCAAGGGCACAGCGACAGTCCACACCGATGCGTCTGCCAAAGGCGTGATGGCAGGGGCGCAGCTGGTGTTGCCCGCCCAGGCCACCGGAGGCGCCGCCTATGTGGGGGCGTTCAAGGATGCGCCCGCCACGGTGCGCAACAAGGTGCCCGTGGTGGTGTTCCTGCATGGCTCGTCGGGCCTGGGGCTCAAGGCCATTGGCGAGTGGCAGCAATGGCTGGGCAGCCTGGGCATTGCCAGCGTGGCGCCCGACTCATTTGCGCTGCCTGACCGCGTGACCTACAAGTCGCCCGCCAACAAGGAGGCGTACGAAAAAATCCACGCGCTGCGCCGGTCGGAGATCACCCTGGCACTGCAGACCTTGCAGACCCAGCCTTGGGCGGACATGCAGCGTCTGGTGCTCGCAGGCACCAGCGAGGGCGCGATGGCCGTGGCACGCTATGGCGGCGCCGAGTTTGCGGGCCGCATCATCTTTTCGTGGAGTTGTGAGGACAACTACTTTGTGGAGCGGCCCGACACGGCCGTGGTGCCGGGACAGCAGGTGCTGAACATCATCAGCGCAACCGACCCCTTCTTTTCACCCACCAACACCTGGCTGGGCAACGCATCGGCCAGCGGGCATTGCGCCCGGGCCTTCAAAGACCATCCGCAGGCCAGTGTGGTGTTGATTCCCGGCGCGCCCCACACACTGCTGAACCTGCGGGCAGCGCGGCAGCCGGTGCAGGGCTTTCTGGTGGACTTGTTGAAGCTCTGAAAACCACGGGTGCACCACGACTGCTGCAGGGCATTCAGGGCGCCTGCAGCTTTTGCAGCAGTTCCAGCGTCGGATACCCGTCAGCCACCACGCCCAAGCTGCGCTGGTAGCCGCGCAGGCCCGCGCGGGTGGCGGGGCCCATCACGCCGTCCGGGGTGCCTGCGGCAAAGCCTTTGCGGTTCAGGGCCTCTTGCAGGGCCTGCAGCTGTGCGCGCGACAGCGGCTCGATGTCGCGGGGCCAGGGGGCGGCCACCGGGCCCCCACCGTCGATCTGCCGCGCCAGCAGCGCCACGCCCAGCGCGTAGTTGACCGAGTTGTTGTAGCGCAGGATGGTGCGAAAGTTGTTGCCCACCAAAAACGCCGGGCCCCGTGCACCCGCAGGGGTGGCGATGGAGGCCCCGGCCAGGTCGGGCAGCGGCGCCCCGTCGATGGACCGCAGCCCTTCGGACTCCCACTGGGCTGTGGTCTGGCGCACGGCGGGGTCGGCGCGGGCGTGGTCGAACGTGGGGGGCAACTGCACTTCGGCCCCCCAAGGCTCGCCAGACTTCCAGCCCGACCGGGCAAGGAAATGCGCGGTGGATGCCGTCACATCCGGCACGCTGCCCCAGATGTCGCGGTGCCCGTCGCCGTCGGCATCCACAGCGTAGGCCAGGAACACCGAGGGCAGGAACTGGGTGTGCCCCATGGCCCCGGCCCACGATCCGATCATGCGGTCGGCGGCGATGTCGCCCTGGTCGATGATGCGCAGCGCTGCCAGCAGCTCGGTCTGCGCCCAGGCGCGGCGGCGGCCTTCATACGCTAGGGTGGCTAATGCATCCACCGTGCGGAAGGTGCCAAAGTTGCTGCCGTAGTTGCTCTCCATGCCCCAGATGGCGGTGATGACGCTGGCCGGCACGCCGTAGCGGGCGGCTGCCGCCTGCAGGGCGGTGCTGTGCGCCGCCAATTGCGCTTGGCCCTGGGCGATGCGCTGGGGGGAGACGGCGCTGTCGAGGTACGCCCATGGGGTGCGGGTGAACTCTGGCTGGGCGCGGTCCAGCTCGACCACGCGGGGCAGCCACTGCGCCTTGCCCAGCACGTCGCGCACAGTGGCGGGGCGAATGCCCGCCTCCAGCGCCTGGGCCGAAAAGCTGCTCAGCCATTGGGCAAAGCCGGTCGTGTGGTCGGCATCGGGACTGGCCTGCTGCGGAGTGGCGGCTGTGGTGGGCGACGTTGTGGGTGGTGTGGCCGCAGCCACAGGTTTTGCTGCGGGTGTGGTGGTGGGGCCGGGGGCTGACGCGCAGCCCGCGAGGGCGAGGGCGGCTGCCAGAGCCACTCCGGCAACGCCTGTGGGGGCGTGGGAAGCTGCGACGGGCAGGGCG
>NZ_JBWKYJ010000098.1:0-14398 GCF_059423685.1 Acidovorax sp. GW460-11-11-14-LB4
CCCTGGAGACCCCCACCATGACAGCCCCACTCACACCCGCGCCCTGCGATGCTTTGTCCAGCGCACCCCGCAGCACCATGGAAACCCTGCAGGCCGTGGTGCTGGCCATGCCGATGGCCCGCACGCTGGGGCTGCGCTTTGTCCATGCCGAGCCCGGCCGGGTGGAGGTGGAGATACCGGTGAGCGAGGCCTTCAGCTTTCGCCCCGGCCAGTTGCAGGCCACGGCCGTGTTTGCGGTGGCCGACTTTGCGGCGGTGGCGGCAGCAGGGAGCGTGTTGCCACCCGGCTGGACCAACGCCACGGTGGACACCACCTTGAAAATTGTGGCCCCTGCCCAGGGCGAGTGCCTGCGGGCGCGGGGCCGCGTGGTGGATCCGGGGCGCCTGCTCACCGTCTGTGCCGCCGACGTGTGGGCAGTGGATGCTGCCCGGCAGGAGCGGCTGTGCGCTACGCTGCTGGCCACGGCGCGCAACATCGACATGGGGGCCGCGAGGCCGCCCCAAGGCTGATAGCGCAGCCTGACGCCAGGCGTGCCAGCCGAGCACAAGGTGCGTCGGATTCGTCAGGCCTTCTGGCGCCGCGCCCGCACTGCTGCTGCCAGTCCTTCAAGGACCGGCACGGTTTGCGCCATGCTGATGCAGGCATCCGTCACCGACACGCCATGTGCCAGCGGCTGGCCGGGCACGATGTCCTGGCGGCCTTCCTGCAGGTGGCTCTCGATCATCAGGCCGGTGATGCGTGCGTCGCCCGCGGCAATCTGCTGCGCCACTTCTGCCGCCACCGTGATCTGGCGCTGGTGCTGCTTGCTGCTGTTGGCGTGGCTCACGTCAATCATCACCTGCTCGCGCAGGCCGGCGGCCTTGAGCACGGCGCAGGTCGCATCCACGTCGGTCGCGCTGTAGTTGGGCTGCTTGCCACCGCGCAGGATCACATGGCAGTCCTGGTTGCCGCGCGTTTCAAAGATCGCGGCCTGGCCCATCTTGGTCATGCCCATGAAGGCGTGCGCGGCGCTGGCCGCCAGGATGGCGTCGCTCGCCACCTTCACGCCGCCATCGGTGCCGTTCTTGAAACCCACGGGGCACGACAGGCCGCTGGCCAGCTGCCGGTGACTCTGGCTCTCGGTCGTGCGCGCGCCGATGGCGCCCCAGCTAACCAGGTCGCTGATGAACTGCGGCGAGAGCAGGTCCAGGAACTCGGTGCCCACGGGCAGGCCCAGTGCCAGCACGTCCAGCAGCAGCTGGCGGGCCAGCTCCAGCCCCTCGTTGATGGCAAAGCTGCCATCGAGATGCGGATCGTTGATGTAGCCCTTCCAGCCCACAGTGGTGCGCGGCTTTTCAAAGTACACCCGCATCACGATGAGCAGGTCGTCCTGCAGTGCATCGGCCTGTGCTTTCAGCTGGCGCGCATAGTCCATGGCCTGGCCATGGTCGTGGATGGAGCAAGGCCCCACCACCACGATCAGCCGGTCGTCCTGCCCATGCAGGATGCGCGAAATGGCAGCGCGGCTGGATTCGACCAGGGTCAGCGCCGCATCGGGCGTGGGCAGCCATTCCTGCAGCAGCGCCGGTGTGATCAGCGGGCGCACGGCCTTGATGCGCGTGTCATCAATGCGGGTGGTGTCGTGGGTGGAGATGGGGGTGGCGGAGCGGTGTGCGTGGGTCATGGTGGCCCCGATTGTCGTGGAGCCCGATCACATGCCGAATCGAGGCTCGTTGCTGGATACCGGCGCGGCCCTCGCGCGAGACGCAGAGCAAGGGCCGCCCCGCAGCGAGTGGGAAGGCGCGCAGCGCCTCAGGGGGAGCCTCTACGGCCTGCGGAACGCCGCATTCTGCCGAGCCCAGTGGCGCGACTGCAGGTGGTCCAGCCGCACCGTGCCGCCGGTGGACGGCGCATGCACGAACCGCCCTTCGCCCACATAGATGCCCGCGTGGCTGGGCTGGCGGCCCGTGCCAAACACCACCAGGTCGCCTGCACGCAGTTCGCTGCCGTCGATGGGATAGCCCCAGGTGTTGAGCTGGGCCACCGTGCGCGGCGGTGGTGTACCCACCTGGTTGCGGTACACGTAGCCGATCAGGCCGCTGCAATCAAAGCCCGAGTCCGGGGTGTTGCCGCCGTAGCGATACGGCGTGCCCACCAGGCCCAGCGCGTGGATGGCAATGTCGTGTGCCTGCTCCGGCGTGAGCGGCGGCGCTGTGCGTGTGGAAGCCTGCGGTGGCGACGAGGGGGACGGAGGCCGCGATGTACTGCAACCGGCCAGCACCAGCAGGGCGGCGGTGCAGGCGGCAAGGCTCAGGCTGTGAAAGGCGCGCATGGGCCCGAGGTTACTGGACTTACGCGGCTCCCTGCACTTTACCCAGGCTCCCCAAGGTCTTTGCGCGCCAAGCCTTGCGCAGGCCGTTGGCAGTGCCTGAGAAAACCCCCTGTCGATCCCCGCCAGAACGGGGTATTCCCTGCGGCCTGTTTGTACGCCATGCTGGATGCATCGCTGGCGCGCCGCATCGGAATGAATGCAACCCCGCGGGTCTCCACCCTGGGACCCGTTGCCAAAAACCCCATGCGCTCATAGAAGCCCCGGGCATGGGGTGTCGCGTTGACTGTGATGCCCGGTGCAGGGCCGGTAGCGATATGGGACAGGGCGTGTTGCCACAGTTGCTGCCCGTAGCCAAGTCCCTGGAAAGCCTCGGCCACAAACAGATGGAACAGGTGGCTCTCCTCCCGCACCACCACGACGCCCGCCAAGGTGTTGTTGCGTGTCCACCCCACCCAGGTCTTGAACGATGGACTCTGCAGCCGTAGCGCCACCGCCTCGGGCTGCAGGGTCTGTAAAAACGCCTCCGCACCACGCCCGTCTTTGTCCAGCGTGAAGAAGTGCGCCACCGACAACGCAAGCGCGCTGATGGCGGGCGCATCCCGGGTCGATGCGGTAAGAATTTCCATGCGGGTTTCGGTCACTCGGCCAGGGAAGTTGCTTCTGGATGCAACGCAGGCCGCCGCGCCATCAACCGGTTGGCCACGCTCACAATCGCTTGCACCGAGGCAGTCACGATGTTGTGGCTGGCGCCTGCCCCAAAGGTGGAACCTGCCACGCCGTCCATGGCTGCTTCCACAATGGCCATCGCCTGCGCGTTGGCGCCCGTGCCGGTGGCGCGTTCCTCGTAGTGGTCCACCCGCAGTGGCAGGCCGAGCGCATCCACCGTAGCGGCAATCGGCCCGTTGCCCTGGCCGCGCAGGGTCTGGCGCGTGCCGTCGATGGTCACGTCCAGCTCGATGCCCTGGCCATCTTCATCGATGCGGTGGCTGTGGCAGGTGATGGCGGCCTGTACTGTGGCGTGTACGGGTGCCTGCAGGTAAGTGGCCTGGAACAGGCTCCACAACGCATCGCCCGTCATCTCGCTTTCGCTCGCGTCCGTCTGGCGCTGCACCACGGCGCTGAACTCCACCTGCATGCGGCGCGGCATCACCACGCCATGTTCACGTTCGAGCAAGAACGCGATGCCGCCCTTGCCCGATTGGCTGTTCACACGGATCACGCTGTCGTAGGTGCGGCCCAGGTCCGCCGGGTCGATGGGCAGGTACGGCACTTCCCACAAGGCGTTCGGGTCTTGCGTGGCAAAGCCCTTCTTGATCGCGTCCTGGTGCGAGCCCGAGAACGCGGTGAACACCAGGTCGCCAGCATACGGGTGGCGCGGGTGCACGGGCAGCGAGGTGCATTCCTCGGCAATGCGGGCGACCGAGGTGATGTCCGAGAAGTCGAGGTTCGGGTGCACGCCCTGCGTGTACATGTTGAGCGCCAAGGTCACGATGTCCACGTTGCCGCAGCGCTCACCGTTGCCAAAGAGGCAGCCTTCCACACGATCGGCACCGGCCATCATTGCAAGTTCTGCCGCCGCCACGCCCGTGCCCCGGTCGTTGTGCGGGTGCACCGACAAGACGATGTGCTCGCGTGGCGACAAGTGGCGATCCATCCACTCGATCTGGTCGGCAAACACGTTGGGGGTGGCGTTTTCCACCGTGGTGGGCAGGTTGATGATGATGGGGCGGCCAGGGCCCGCATTCCATGCGGCAACCGCCGTCTGGCAGGCCTTGAGGGACACGCTGAGTTCGGTGGCGCTGAAGGTCTCGGGTGAGTACTGCAGGGTCCACTGCGTTTCGGGGTGGGCGTCGGTGAGCTGCTTGAGGTAGCCCACATGGTGTGCGATGAGCTGCATCACCTGCGTCACGTTCATGCCAAAAACGATGCGGCGCCACGCGGGCGCGGTGGCGTTGTACAAGTGGACGATGGTGCGGGGTGCGCCTTTCACGGCCTCCACGGTGCGTGCGATCAGGTCCTCGCGCGACTGGGTCATCACCATGATGGTCACGTCGTCGGGGATGAGGTTTTCGTCGATGAGGCGGCGCACAAAGTCGAAATCGATTTGCGACGCGGCCGGAAAGCCGACTTCGATCTCCTTGAAGCCGATGCGCACCAGCTCGTGAAAGAGCTTCATCTTGCGCTCGCCGTTCATGGGCTCGAACAAGGCCTGGTTGCCATCGCGCAGGTCGGTGGAGAGCCACACGGGCGCGTGGGTGATGCTGCGGTTGGGCCATTGGCGGTCGGCGAGCGCAATGGGGGCGATGGGTTGGTATTTGGTGGCGGGTTTGGCAATCATGAGGGGCTCCACGAACGGTGTGTGCGGTGTGCCAATCAGGCACGGTGCACGGGTCAATCGGAATCGAAAGAAATCAAAACGAATGACATCCCCTGCAGCCCTTTGCGTGTGCAAAGGCTGGTTCGCGGGCCGGGGTCAGGGGGAGATCAGGTGTTGCGCAAAACGGCAACGGTGGCGAACGCAGGCAGACCCCGGCCAGGCACTAGGCCTAGCGATAGGGTGGATAGGAGCATGCTGCGTTGCATAGGGAACCAAAGATAGCACAGCGATGCTGCGGTGCGCAACCATTTGCATGAAATCTGCCTATGGCGCTGGTTGTATATGCCTAATTAGCTATTAAATATATAGCAGATGAGGCTGGTAGCATGACGCCCTTGAACGCCCCCAGCTCTGCCACTGCCCATGGCGGCTGGCACGATTGGCCCCGATTCAGGAGATCCCATGCCTTATCTGTTGCTCATCATGGAACCCCACGGCCAACGTGCCGAGCGGGGCCTGGCCGGTGGCCAGGAAGCCTATGCCCGCATGCAGCGTTTTGGCGCCGGTCTGCAGGCCCGGGGCCTGTTGCGCGCCAGCGAGTCGCTGGCCTCGACCGAGCAGGCGGTGCGGCTGCAGGTGCGCGAAGGGCAGACCCGCCTGATCGATGGGCCGTTTGCCGAGACCAAGGAAATGGTGGGCGGCTTCTTTCTGATCGACTGCGCCACGCGCGACGAGGCCGTTGCCATTGCCCGCGAATGCCCGGCCGCCGAGTGGGCCACCGTGGAGGTGCGCGAACTGGCGCCCTGCTACCACGGCGCGGTGGATTGAATCAAGCCGAAGCGCCTGCCTGCAGCGCCAGGAACTGCGGCGCGGGCATGGGGCGTGCAAACACATAGCCCTGCAGCACATCACAGCCTTGCCGCACCAGGTAGTCGGCCTGCTCCTGGGTTTCCACGCCCTCGGCGGTCACCTGCAGCCCCAGGCCGTGCGCCAGCGCCACAATGGCGGTGACGATGGCACGGCTGTGCTCCTGCCCCGGCAGGTCTTTGACAAAGCTGCGGTCGATCTTCAGGCGCCGCATGGGCAACTGGCGCAGATATGCCAGGGACGAGTAGCCGGTGCCAAAGTCATCGATGGCCAGGTGAATGCCCAGCTGGCTCAACCGGTGCAGCGTGTGGGCGCCGGCCTCCATGTTTTCCATCAGCACGGTTTCGGTCAGCTCGATTTCGAGCAGGTGCGCGGGCAGGCCCTCTTCGCGCAGGATGTCCATCACGCGTTCCAGAAACTGTGGGTCACCCAGCTGCCGTGCCGAGATGTTCACGGCCACGCGCAGGGGCGGGCCCCCTTTCCACTGCGCGGCGTCGCGGCAGGCGGTACGCATCACCCAGTAGCCCAGCGGGGCAATGAGTCCGCAGTCCTCGGCCACCGACACGGCTTCGAGCGGCGACACGGAACCCAGCTCTGCATGCGTCCACCGCAGCAAGGCCTCGGCGCCGACCAGGGCCCGGTCGCTGGCGGCAAACAGGGGCTGGTAGTGCAGCGCCAAACCGGTGCCCTGCTCCAGCTCGGCACGCAGCGCCTGTTCAATGGCCTGGCGCCGCACCACGGCCAGGTTCATCGACGCATCAAACCGCACGCAGCGGTTCTTGCCCATCTCCTTGGCGCGGTACATGGCGGTGTCGGCGTTGCTCACCAGCGCGTCCATGTCCATCGCATCGTCGGGAAACGTGGCAATGCCTGCGCTGCAGGTCACGTTGACCTGCTGGCCGACCTCGGTGTAAGCGGCCTGGAAGACGCTGACGATGCGCTGCGCGTATTTCTCCAGCGCCGAGTCATCCATGTCCAACCGCAGGATCAACGCAAATTCGTCGCCCCCCAGGCGCGAGATGGTGTCGGTGCTGCGCACCACGGATTGCAGGCGCCGGGCCACCTGGCGCAACAGGCCGTCCCCCGCCGCATGGCCGAAGGTGTCGTTGAGTGTCTTGAAGTTGTCCAGGTCGATGTACACCAGTGCCACCCGGTAGTCCGCACCGCGTGCGCCCTGCAGCTCGGCGGCCAGCCGCTCGTTGAACGCGTGCCGGTTGCCCGTGCCGGTGACGGCGTCGGTGTGGGCCAGCGCGTGCAAGCGGTTCTCGGCCTCGCGCACAGCAGCGCGGCTGCGCAGCACCATGGCGGTGGCCATGGCCATCACGCAAATGGCGATCAACAAGGCGGTGCCAAACCGGATGCCCAGCCGCATGTACACCGCTGCCATCGACTTGCGGATGTACAGCGTGCCCCAGCTGGTGCCAGACGCCTCGACGGGCCGGGCGATCTCCAGCATGCGCCAGCCAGCGCGCTCTGCGGCGCCGTCCAGTCCCGTGGCACGCAGCGTGGTGGGAAAGTCCGGGTCGCGGTCGCGCGCGTAATGCGCAAACAGCACGCCATCCTTGTCGTACACCGTGGCGCTGATCACCATGGACGATGACCGCAGCGCGCCCAGCATTTCGTTGGCGGTGCTGGTGTCGCGGAACACCACGGCCGCAGAGATGTTGTCGGCCACGATGGCGGCTTCCACCCGGCTGTCTTGCAGCATGGACGCGCGGGTGCTCCAGTAGTCCACGCCGGTGAGCGCCAGCACCACGGTCAGCAGCGCCAGGCCTGCGGCCAGGATGCCCGTGACCACCAGGCGCGATGACAGCAGGGCATGTGTCGCCGGGCTTGCGGGCGCTGCGGTGTCGGCTTCAGCGGGGCGTGTTTTCACCGGCCTCCCTTGGCCAGCCGCAGCAGCCGTGAGCTGATGATGAGGCCGGCCTTGCTGGCGGCGTCGGGGCTGATGCCGAACACCACACGCCCTTCCTGCTGGGCCAGTGCGATGACGATTTCGGGATTCACAAAGGTGATTTCATCCGACACGGTGAGGATGCCGTGGGACGGAGGCAGGGTACGCAGCAGCCGCAGAACAGGCTCCACTTCGGCGTTGTGGATGATGAGCACGCGGCAGCCACGAATCGCCGGCAGATCCAGCAACCGCACGCGCACGGTGCGGCCCTTGGTGGCCTGCTTGCCATCGAGCGCAGTCAGGGCGCGCTTGAGCGGGCTGAAGGCAGACACGCACACCGTGACGTCATTGCCGGGCGCGCCATCGCTGTCGGGCCAGTCGATGAACTGGATGAAGTTGAAGATGTAGGCGGCCTTGAGGTCCAGGTCAGCCACGGGCTCGTTGGCACGGGCTGCACTGGTGCCCACGCCACACACCGTCCACAGGCAGATCGCCAGCAGCGTGCGCAATCGCAGGAAATAGGCCATGGTTCAGAACGCGTACGTCAGCTTGATGCGGTAGGTACGCCCGTCCTGCCGGATCGCATCTTCGCGCACCTCGAACGAAGCGGGGTCTGCGTAGCGGCGGTTGAACAGGTTGTACACCCCCAGCGATACATCCACATCCGCGATGCGCGTGGAATAGACCAGATGGGTCAGCACATGCCCGGGCAGGCGGGCGTTGAGCACGGTGTTGCGCGGGCCGATGCCGATGGCCTCGATGGCGTAGCGGCCCGGGTTCCAGCCCCAGTTCGCAGGCGTGTGCAACACGTCGGACCACTGGAGCTTGAGCAGGTGCCGGGGCGAGTTGGTCAGCGCTCCGTCCGTTGACGGGTCCCGCGCCTTTTGCCACCCGTAGGCCACGCGCAGGCGCCGCCCGCCCGCCCAGCGTTGTTCGGCCTCGGCCTCCAGGCCATGCACTTTGACGGTGCGGGTGTTGTTGAAGGTGAGCCGGTCCGAGTGGCCCAGGCTGTCCAGCGAGATCAGGTCGCTCACCCCCGACCGGAACGCCGTCAGCAGCAGGCGCGTGGCCCCGGTCGGGGCATGCTCCACGGCCAGTTCGGTGGTGCGCACACGCTCGGACCGGATGCTGGTGGTGTCCACCACGCCGCCGGGCAGGTTCACGCGGTAGTCGCGTTCATAGGCATTGGCCGGACGGTAGGCCGTGCCGTGCAGCAGCTTGACAGCGGTGGCCGCGTCCCACCAGTACACCAGCCCCAGGCGGGGGTGCAAGGCGCCCGCGCTGCCCGACTGCTGCCCCCAGCGCAGGCCGGTGTGCAGCGTGAGGTCGGGGCGCAGTGCAAACTCATCCTGCACATAGACGCCCAGCACATTGCCGTTGCGGCGTGTGTCAAGGTACTGCGCGGGCGGGTCCAGGTCGTCATTGCGCTGCGCGATGCGGGTGTCGCGCCGGTAGTCCAGCCCCCACGACAGCTTGTGCCGCGCCATGGCCGTGCTCACCCATTGCCATTCGGTGCCCCACCACTGGCCGGTGCCGACGTCGCGGTTCACCGTCACGGGCGGGTAGTCGTACACGTAGTCGCCCACGTACTGGTAGCGCCCGGCGTGCAGGCGTGCAGTGAAGGCCAGCGTCGGCTGCCATTGCGCGGTGTATTCGGCGGCCACGCGCGTGCTGGTGTCGATGTACCGCGAGCGCGGGTCGTTGAAAACCTGCGAGAACGCTGCGGTCGGGATGCCCTTGGTGCGCTCGCCGTGGGCCAGGGTCAGCGTCAGCCCATCGCGTCGCATGCGGGCGAACAGCTGGGTGCTGCGGTCATAGTCCAGGCCGTGCGCCACGCCCTGGTGGCTGGCGGGCGCATCGAACGCGGGGTAGTACTGGTCGGCCCCGCGTGCGGTGGAGCGCGTGGCCGCGATCAGCCAGTCGCTTCCCTGCGCATCGACGGCGCCTACCGAAAACCGCAGCTTGGCGTAGCCATGGCTGCCGGCCTCGGTGCTCACCTGGGGCCCGCCCAGCTGGCGACCATCGCGGGTGATGACATTGACCACGCCAAAAAACGCATTGGCTCCATACACCGCCGACCCGGGGCCAGGCACAAATTCCACCCGTTCCACCAGGTCCAGGTCGATGGGAAAGTCCGTGCCGATGCTCGCCTGGTCGTAGAGGTTGTCGTTGAAGCGCACGCCGTTGACCAGCAGCAGCACCCGCGTGTTGTAGTCGCCCGGCGTGGCAAAACCCCGTGTGCCCAGATAGTGGTAGCTGCGGTCGTAGGACACATACAGCCCGCGCATGCTGGCCAGCACATCGGCCAGCGTGCGGTAGCCAAACAGCTGGATGTCATCGGCGGTCACCACGCTCACGGCCGCCGGGGCCTCCAGGGCCGTCTGTGCATACCGGCTGGCCGTGGTGACCTGCATCTGCATGAGCTGCTCCAGCGGCAGGTCGGCCATGGCGGCGATGTCGGACTGCGCGTGGGCTGCCGCCATGCCAGCGCACAGCCCCAATACCACCCATGGGCGGTGTGGCCGCTGTCGATAGGTCGATCCTCGTTTCATGGCAAAGGCACTGCGTGTGGCTGGCGGTTGTCCCCCCGTGGGGACCTCGCTGGCGGGCGGGCGGGAGGATGCGGGGCGAAGTCTCAGGATCGATGAATCAGTCTTTACAAATTGTATCGACCAGGGGTTGCAAAACCCAGTGCGGGCGCTCAGTAGTCTCCCTATGGCGGCCCCTCACCCGCCCCGCGCGCTAACCGGCCAGGATAGGTGTTAACCCTGGTTCCGCCCGGGCTTGCACAGCCAGATGTCGATTTCGGGCGCTCCCATTCGTCGTCACTGTGAAGCACCTGGCAAGGACCGTCGGCGCTTCCGCATTTTTTATTACCTTGAGGAGAACCCCATGCGCTTCATGATCATCATCCAGGCCACCGCCGAATCCGAACAGGGCTGCCAGCCGACCGCAGCCCTGATGACCGCGATGGCCCGCTACCACGAAGAACTCGCGCGGGCCGGCGTGCTGCTGGACGCCAGTGGCCTGCAGCCCTCCTCCAAAGGCTGGCGCGTGGGCTACGGCGCCAGTGGCACTCGCACCGTCACCGACGGCCCGTTCACCGAGACCAAGGAGCTGATCGCGGGCTACACACTCATCCAGGTGCGCAGCCGCGACGAGGCGCTGGAATGGACCCGCCGCTTTCCCAATCCACGCGGCGAGGGCCTGGATGCCGAGATCGAAGTGCGCCAGCTCTATGAGATGGAGGACTTTGCCGGGGTGGATGGCGTCGAGCAGTTCCGCGACCTCGAAGCCCTGCGCGGCTGATGCCCAGCGTGAAGGACATCCCCATGATCAAGACCATCGCCCTCGTGCTGCTGGCGGCCCTGGCGCTGCTGCTGGCGTTTGCCGCCACCCGCCCCGACACCTTCCGCGTGGAGCGCAGCCGCGTGATTGCGGCACCGCCCGAGCGGGTGTACGGGCTCATCCACGACCTGCGCCAGTTCAACACCTGGAACCCGTATGAACGCAAAGACCCGGCCATCCAGGGCCAGTACAGCGCCGCCACCAGCGGCCCCGGCGCTCGCTACGCCTGGCAGAGCGACAAGGTGGGCGTGGGCAGCATGGAGATCGTCGAGGCCACCGCGCCCCGCCGCGTGGGCATGAAGCTCGACTTTGTGAAGCCCTTTGAAGCGCACAACCAGGTGGAATTCACCCTGCAGCCCGAAGGCACAGACGCCACCCGCGTCACCTGGGCCATGCAGGGCCCCGTGCCCTACCTGGCCAAGATCGCCCACCTGGTGTTCAACATGGACCGCATGGTGGGGCAGGACTTCGAGGATGGCCTGGCCAACCTGCAGTCCGTGGCGCAAAAGCCCGCAACGTGAATGCCGTCCGCCGCCCCTCGACCTTTGCCAAACCCTCCGTTTCCCATTACCGTCCTCACCCTTCAGGAGTCCGTCATGCACCAACAGATTTTTGTGAACCTGCCCATCGAGAACATGGCCCGCTCGCAGGCGTTCTTCCGCGCCCTGGGCTATGAATTCAACCCCCAGTTCACCAACGACCAGGGCGCCTGCCTGGTGGTGGGCGAGAACCTCTTCGTGATGCTGCTGGTCAAGAGCTTTTACCAAACCTTCACCGACAAAACGATTGCCGACGCACGCACCACGTCGGAGGTGCTGGTGTGCTTCTCGTGCAGCAGTCGCGAAGAGGTCGATGCGCTGGTGGACAAGGCCGTGGCCGCAGGCGGCACCACACCGCGCCAGGCGCAGGACCTGGGTTTCATGTACTCGCGCAGCTTTGACGACCTGGACGGCCACACCTGGGAGTTTGTGCACATGGTGGATGCCAGCAAGGCGCTGGGCTGAGAACGTGTGAATGAATGCGCCGGATTCATTCACACCTCTTGATCGCGTGATCCCCTCTGCCCCGCCCGACCGCGATGCCCTGCACCGCAGCATCGACTCGGTGTGGCGCATCGAGGCCGCGCGCATCATTGCCTGCGTGGCGCGCATGACCCGCGACGTGGGCCGGGCCGAGGAACTGGCGCAAGACGCCCTGGTGGCCGCGCTGGAGCATTGGCCCAAAGACGGCCTGCCCGCCAACCCGGCCGCGTGGCTCATGACCACCGCCAAGCGCCGCGCCATCGACCACCTGCGCCAGCAGGTGCTGCACCAGCGCGAGCACGAGGCCCTGGGCCACGACCTCGAAGCGCTTGAAGCCCAGTACGCCCCCGACGTGGTGGACACCCTGATGCACGCCGAGCAGGACGACATTGGCGACGACCTGCTGCGCCTCATCTTCACCGCCTGCCACCCCGTGCTGCCCACCGAGGCGCGGGTGGCCCTCACCTTGCGTCTGCTAGGCGGCCTCACCACGGCCGAGATCGCGCGCGCCTTCCTGGTGCCCGAGCCCACCGTGGCCCAGCGCATCGTGCGTGCCAAGCGCAGCCTCACGGCCGCGCAGGTGCCGTTTGAAGTGCCCGGGGCGGCCGAGCGCGCGCCGCGCTTGGCCTCGGTGCTGGAGGTGATCTACCTCATCTTCAACGAAGGCTATGCCGCCACCGCGGGCGACGATTGGATGCGCCCCGCGCTGTGTGGCGAAGCCCAGCGCCTGGTGCGGGTGCTGGCCAGCCTGGCGCCCGACGAACCCGAGGTGCAAGGCCTGGTGGCCCTGCTCGAAATCCAGGCCTCGCGCCTGCCCGCACGCACCGATGCACAAGGCCAGCCCGTGCTGCTCATGGACCAGGACCGCGCGCGCTGGGACCACCTCCTGGTGCGCCGGGGCCTGGCCGCCCTGGACAAGGCCGAGCAGCTCGCGCGCGCCGGCAAGCCCTGGGGGCCGTATGCATTGCAGGGCGCCATCGCGGCCTGTCACGCACGCGCCCGGCAGGCGCAAGACACGGACTGGCCCCACATCGTGGCGCTGTACGACGCACTGCTGCAGGTGGCGCCCTCGCCCGTGGTGGCACTGAACCGCGCCGTGGCCGTGGGCATGGCCGAGGGGCCGGAGGCCGCACTGGCGCTGGTCGATGCCCTGGCCAGCGACCCCCTGCTGCGTCACTACCACTGGCTGCCCAGCGTGCGCGGCGATCTGCTGGCCAAGCTGGGCCGGGGGGCTGAAGCGCGGGCCGAGTTCGAGCGCGCAGCCAGCCTCACCCGCAACGCGCAGGAAAAGGCGCTGCTGCTGGCCCGCGCCTGCGGCTGAAGGCCGGTGTTGTGCCCACCCTCACCCCGCTGCAAGGACACCCCCCTCATGCCCCACCCTGCCCCTGAATACCCGCTGGAAGGCGGCTGCACTTGCCGCCATGTGCGCTACCGCCTGTTGGCGCCCCCACTGTTTGTGCACTGCTGCCACTGCCGCTGGTGCCAGCGCGAAAGTGGCGCGGCCTTTGCGCTGAACGCGATGATCGAGGCCGACCGTGTGGAACTGCTCGCAGGCACCCCGGCGATGGTGCACACCCCGTCAGAAAGTGGCCAGGGCCAGCAGATCGCGCGTTGCCCGCGCTGCCAGGTGGCTGTGTGGAGTCACTACGCAGGCGCGGGGCCCGTGATGGCGTTTGTGCGCGTGGGCACGCTGGATGCGCCCGACCACCTGCCGCCCGACATCCATATCTTCACGGCCTCGAAACAGCCCTGGGTGGTGTTGCCGCCGGGGATACCCGCCGTGGCGGAATATTACGAACGCGAGGGGTTGTGGCCTGCGCAAAGCATCGCCCGTCGCCAGGCGGTGCTGCCGCGCATCCAGGCCTACCGTGCGGCTGCAGGGCTCGACCCGGCCTGACGGCCTGTGCCGGGCGGGGGGGCTCAGCGCCGGCGGCGCTTTTTGATGGTCTGGCCTTGCGGCGTGGCGGCCTTCGGTGCCAGCCCCAGGGCGGCGCGGGCCAGCGTATCGGCCGCGCCATTGCGGTGGCGGGGAATCCACTGGACCTGGGCTTGTGGGAACTGCCGCAGTGCCTGGCGTGCTTCTTCAAACAGCGTTGCCAGCCGCGCGATCGGCGCCGTGGGATGGCCGCCCAGCTGCTCCACCAGCACGCTGTTGTCGCTGAACACGTGCACTGGGGTTGATGTGGCAATGCCGTGCTGCGCAAGCCACTGCAGCGCCAACATCAGCGCGCGCAACTCGGCCTCGTTGTTGCAGCCGGTGAAGGTGGTGGCGTCGGAGATCTGGTGCCGCACGGTCCCGTCGGGGCCCGTCAGCACGGCCCCCAGGCCCATGCGCCCTGGGTTGGGCCAGGCACTGCCGTCGCAGTGGATCACCCAGGCACCAGGGGCGAGCGGCGCGGCCGCCCTTGCAGCGGTCACTTGTAAAAAGCTTCGACCGTGCCCTTGATCTTGATGAGCAGCGGCTGGCCCTTGCGGTCCACCGTCTTGCCGGCGGGCACCTTCACCCAGCCTTCGCTGATGCAGTATTCCTCCACGTCAAAACGCTCCTTGCCGTTCAGGCGGATGCCGATGTCGTGCTCGAACACGGCGGCCACATGGTGCGGGCTGCGGGGGTTGACCGACAGGTGGTCGGGCAGGGG
>NZ_JBWKYJ010000099.1:0-13756 GCF_059423685.1 Acidovorax sp. GW460-11-11-14-LB4
GGGGTACATGGAGCCCCACCCGCCCCCTACACTCGACAGCTATGGAAATCTGGATGCACCAGCTGCTCGAATGGCTGGCCCTGCCGCAATTCGGACTGAGCACAGTCTTTGTGGTGTCTTTTGTCTCGGCCACGCTGCTGCCGCTGGGCTCTGAGCCAGCTGTGTTCGGTCTCATCAAGCTCAACCCCGACCTGTTCTGGCCCGCCATCGTCGTGGCCACCCTCGGCAACACCCTGGGCGGCGGCGTGAGCTGGTGGATGGGCCTGGGTGCGCACAAGGCGGTGGACAAGGCACGCGGCAATGCCACGGAGGTGCGGGCGCTGAGCTGGCTCAAGCGCTTTGGCGCGCGGGCCTGCCTCTTGAGCTGGCTGCCGGTCGTGGGCGACCCGCTGTGCGCGGTGGCCGGCTGGCTCAAGCTGCCGTTCTGGCAGTGTCTGGCCTATATGGCCGTGGGCAAGTTCCTGCGCTACCTCGTGATGACGAGCGTGCTGCTGTACTTCATGCCCGGCCACCTGGCCCCGTAGCGGCCCGCCGGTGCCACCGGGGTCAGTGTGGCAGCAGACGGTCCCAGTCCACGGGCACCGTGGTGTCCACGTGCAGCGTGATGGCTTCTTCGTGAGGCTGCAGGGGGTGGGCGCGGGCCCACTGGGCGTCCAGCACCGCCACGTCTGCCTCTGACGCACCGCCTCCGGCCAGCGCGCGCTGGCGGACGCGCTCGCGCAGCACCGGCAGGGGGGCCTCGAACGACAGAATGTGGCAGGGCACTTGCGCGGCAGCGGCCAGCTCCAGGAAAAGTGCGCGGGCATCACGGTCCAGCAAGGTGGCATCCACAATCACGGAGTAGCCTGCCGCCAGCACCTCGCGCGCCACTTGCGCCAGCCGCTGGTGCGTGCGCAGTGTGGCCTCTGCGGTGTAGATGCCGCCCGGTATGCCGTCGCTGGCAGCATCCGGCGCCAGGCCAAACAGGCGCTTGCGCTCCACATCGGCCCGCACACGCACCATGCCACGCTGGCACGCCAAGGCCAGCGCATGGGTGCTCTTGCCCGCGCCCGAAAAGCCATGGGCCAGCCACAAGGTGGCAGGGCACGGCGTGGACCAGCGTGCAGGCCGTTGTCCGGCAAAGCCCGCCGCCAGCTCCAGATATCCCTCCACGGTTTGTGCAGCGTGCCCGCTGCCACTGCCACTGCCGGTGGGGTCCATCCGCAGGGCTGCAACCCGCGCCCGCACCAGGGCACGGTAGCAGCCGTAGTAACGCAACACCACCTGGCCTGCATAGTCCCCGGTGTGTTCGAGCCACCGGTTCAAGAACCGCCAGGCCAGATCCGCCCGACCATGGGCCGCGAGGTCCATCACCACAAAGGCGATGTCAGCCACGCAGTCGATCCAGCGCAAGGCGGGGCTGAACTCCAAGGCGTCGAACAGCTGGGCCTCGCCATCGATGAGCGCAATGTTGGCCAGGTGCAGATCGCCATGGCACTCGCGCACCCGTCCGGCTGCCCGGCGCGCCTCGAACGTGGGGGCCAGGGCTTGCCCCTCATGCTGGCACCAGCTGGTCACCTGCGCCAGCAATGGCCCCTGACCAGGCAGTGCGACTGCCACGGAGGGGAGCAGAGCCGCCAGGCAGTCACCCACCGGCGCTTGCACCGCCGCTGCGGTGCCCCAGGTGGTGGCGCCTGCGGCGACGGCGGCCGTGGCATGAAACTGCGCCACATGGCGCGCCAGCTGGTCGATCTGCGCAGGTGACACACGATGTGCGTCCAATGCGGTAGCAAGCAGTGCCTCCTGGGCAAAACGCCGCATCCACACGGCGGGCTCGGCGCCTGGTGGAGCGCCTTGCCAGGGCACCACCCGCAGCGTGGCCGAAGCATCTTTTGCCGCATCGCTCACCAAGCCGACAACGCCCAGGTAAAGGTCCGGCGCCGTCCGGCGGTTGATGCGCAGCTCTTCCTCGCAGGCCGCATGCCGCAGCGCCCGCGTGCTGAAGTCCAGAAAATCCAGCTGCAGTGGCTTTTTGAACTTGTAGGCAAAATCACCGGCCAGCAGCACCCACGAGATGTGGGTTTCTATACATTCCACGGGCACCATCGGGTCTACGGGATGCGGGAAAGCCTGTGGTTGCTGCTGCAGCATGCGCACGCGCTGCTGGGCAGTGGCGAATTCGGCCGACAGGTCAGTGGATGGGGACATGGAACGGACGCGGGGCATGAGCTTCTGCACCCACGCGCAGGCGCAGCACGGTGCGATGCCACCCAACGCGCAGGTGGGAACAGACTCTCAGTGTGGGCACCGCAAGCCGCTTGTCAACCCGACCAGCACAAACGATAGCCGGCACACCGCCAGCCGATGGCCAGAAACTACAAGAAAGCGTGGCCGCTGGGGATCGACAGGTCCGACAGCTGAGAGTCGCCTTTGGCAATGGGCTCCTCGACCACCACCTGGTTGCGCCCGCCCTCCTTGGCCATGTACATGGCAGTGTCTGCCCGCGAGAAAAACTCCAGCACCGACTCGCCCAGCACATACTGGGTCACACCAATGGACACCGTCACGCGGCCTTTGAGCAGGCCCGTCCAGGCGTGCGACTCGACCTGGGCCCGAATGCGTTCGCAGGTGTTGAGCGAGGGCAGCAAAGAGGTCGCCGGGAAGATCAGCAGAAACTCCTCGCCACCATAGCGCCCAAACACGTCGCCACCGCGCACGCCCTGCTGCGCAATGCGCGCAAAGGTGCGCAACACCTCGTCGCCCCCCAGGTGACCCAGCTCGTCATTGATGCGTTTGAAATGGTCAATGTCCAGCACGGCCAGGCACAGCGGAATCCCGCTTTCGTCGGCCAGCTGCTTTTGCTCTTCAAGCGCCGCCAAGATGTAGCGGCGGTTGAAACAGCCCAGCAAAGTGTCGCGCTGCGCATCTTCCTGGATGTTCTTGATCTTGCGGCTGGCCTGGTAGAGGCTGCGGTACAGCCGCTGCACGCGGCCCATGAGCACGATGAACGCTGGCACGGAGACCGCCAGCGCCAGCAGGTGCATCAGCTCCAGCCGCAGCAGGGCATCGTTGCCCTGCTCTGCGTAGTGCGCGGCTGCCACTGCCGCATAAGCGCACAACACCCCGGCCGTCAGCACCAGCAACGTGCGCCGGGGTACGGTAAAGATGCCATAAGCCACTGCCACAAACATGAAGGGGGCCAACAGAATCTGCGTGACTGGCTCCAGGTAGAACAAGCCCAGCATGCCACTGATGGAAGCCACCACGATGCCCAGCTTGAGATGGCGCAGCCGCAGTTTGTGGTGCAGACCCAAACGAAACAAGGCACCAAACACCGCGAAGCCCGCCGCCGTCAGACCGGCCAGCACCCACAGCACCTGGACCCCCACCACGCCCAACGCATAGAACCCCAGCAGGGCCAGGGCGTACAGGCCAATGAGCCCCGCCACAGCCCACCACTTGGACTGCGCACTGCGCTCTCCCCGGGGGCCAAAGCCATCCAGCGCGCGCCGTCCAGGTCGCACGGCGACTGAAGACGAATCGTCGAACTCCAGCACGGCATCGGTCAACGGGAAGGCATCCGTCGCCGAAAACAGGTTTTTGCGTCCAAAAAGCATGTGGTGGCGGGCTCTGGCCTGGATATGTGGGTGGGCGGTGCAGCAACACACGCGCAGCACCCGTCAGACAAATCGCAGGATCTTACGCGTGGCTGACAGAATCGAACTGCGCGTTTTCCAGTAGCCCAGGCGACAGGGACCGCCCCCGGCGATTCAGGCCACCGCCATCCGCTGAAGCGTCCACCAGCCCTCCACGCTGTACACCAGCAGCGCGGCCCAGATCAAAACAAAACCCGCCAGCCGCGCGGGCTGAAAGGCCTCGTGGTACACCCACACCCCCAGCGCAAACTGGAGGCTGGGCGAGATGTATTGCAGGATGCCCAGCGTGGACATGGGAATGCGCCGCGCGCCAGCGGCAAACAGCAGCAAAGGTACGGCCGTCATGGGCCCGGCCAACAGCAACCAACCCACAGTAGACGCATCGCCCTGCACCAGAGCGCCCTGTCCTTGCCAGCTCCACCAGGCCAGCACCACTGCCGCCACCGGCGCCAGCATCAGGGTCTCCAAGGTAAGCCCCTCCAGCGCGCCCAGCACTGCTACCTTGCGCAGCAGGCCATAGAAGCCAAAGGTCAGTGCCAGCACCAGCGCGATCCAGGGCAGGCGCCCTGCCTGCACGGCCAGCCACAGCACACCGGCCGCAGCCACCGCCACGGCCAGCCACTGCCCGGGCCGGGGGCGCTCGCGCAGGAACACGAAGCCCAGCGCCACATTCACCAGTGGCAAGATGAAATACCCTAGGCTGGCATCGACCACATGGTGGTTCTGCACCGCCCACACGTAGGTCAGCCAGTTGCCCGACAACAGCACGGCCGACAATGCAAATGCGCCGAGCACCCGCGGCTGGCGCACCACAGACGCCATCCACGCCCATTGCCTGCGCACGGCCAGCAGCCCCAGCACCACGGCCAGCGACCACAGCGTGCGGTGCATCACCACCTCCAGCGAGGGCACATCGGCCACCTGCTTGAAGTACAGCGGGAACAGCCCCCAGGCGACATAGGCCAGGGCAGCGTAGAGGATTCCTGTATTCATGCGTGAGAAACCATCAAAGAGTGAACGAAGGCATGGCCTTGCCCGGGTTGCTCTGGAGCGGGAAGCCGCCAGAAAAAATCCCTGCCCGCCCGGGGGCAGACAGGGATGACGGGCAACACAGCGCACGCAGGCCCCGAGGAGCCTGCAGCAGGGTCAGACGTTGAACAGGAAGTTCAGCACGTCGCCATCCTTGACCACGTACTCCTTGCCTTCGGCACGCATCTTGCCGGCATCCTTGGCGCCCTGCTCGCCCTTGTAGGCAATGAAGTCCTCGAAGGCAATCGTCTGCGCACGGATGAAGCCGCGCTCGAAGTCGCCGTGGATCACACCAGCAGCCTGGGGCGCGGTGTCGCCAATGTGGATGGTCCAGGCGCGCACCTCCTTCACGCCAGCGGTGAAGTAGGTCTGCAGGCCCAGCAGCTTGAAGGCGCCACGGATCAGGCGCGCCAGGCCTGGTTCTGTCTGCCCCATTTCGGCCAGGAACATGTCGCGGTCTTCGTCGCTCATCTCGGCCATCTCGGCCTCCATCTTGGCGCAGATGGCAACCACGGGCGCATTCTGGCTGGCAGCATAGTCCTTGAGGCGGTCCAGGAACGGGTTGTTCTCGAAGCCGTCTTCACTCACGTTGCCCACGAACATCGCGGGCTTGGCCGTGATCAGGCACAGGGACTTGAGCAGCGGCTGCTCTTCCTTGGTGATTTCGACCGAGCGGGCAGGCTTGCCTTCGTTGAGTGCGGCCTGGATGCGGGTGAGCAGCGCCACCAGCTTGGCGGCATCCTTGTCGTTGCCCGACTTGGCAGCCTTGGTGTATCGGTTCAGGGCTTTCTCGACCGTGCCCAGGTCAGCCAGGCACAGCTCGGTCTGGATCACTTCGATGTCGGAGATCGGGTCCACGCGGCCCGCCACGTGGATCACGTTGTCGTCTTCAAAGCAGCGCACGACGTTCACGATGGCGTCGGTTTCACGGATGTGGGCCAGGAACTGGTTGCCCAGGCCTTCACCCTGGCTGGCGCCAGCCACCAGGCCGGCAATGTCCACAAACTCGACGATGGCGGGAACGATGCGCTCGGGCGAGATGATCTGGGCCAGCTGCTGGAGGCGGGGGTCCGGCACCTCCACCACGCCCACGTTGGGCTCGATGGTGCAGAAGGGATAGTTCTCGGCGGCAATACCAGCCTTGGTCAGCGCGTTGAAAAGGGTGGACTTGCCGACGTTGGGCAGGCCCACGATGCCGCATTGGAGGCTCATGGCAGGGCTTTCTGGTGTTCTGGAGACAAACCGCCGATTTTACGGGCCCGCCCAGTGCCCAGTGCTGATGGCCCAAATCAGACGGTCATTCAAACCGCAAATCGGCAGCAATGCGTTGCCCCACACGCAGCCACTGCCCTGCGCCACTGCGCACGATGGCGTTCATGCCGAACGTGATGGCGCCGTCCAGCCGTTTGTCCTGGCGGTAGGTGCGCAGGGTGTCGCCCACCGACGGATTGCTCTCGGCGGTGGCCGGGTCAATGTCGGGGATGGGGCATCGCGCGCAGGGCTTTACCGGTTGCAGGTGGACGTCGGCGGTGCCATCGCCCTCCACATGGATCAGATCCACACGGTCCTCGTCGTGGGCATCTACCCCCGCCAACACCACGTTGGGCCGGAACCGCTCCATGCCCACCACGCCGTGGCCGCCGGCCGTGAGCCGTGCGTTGAGATCGTTCAGGGATGCCTCACTGGTCACCAGCAGCGGAAACCCGTCAGCAAACTGATTGGGAGCCTCCACACCATCCGTCCACTCCAGGCTGGACAGCCGCCGATGTTCCGGGTCAAACCGCACCAGGCGGCAGGGCTGCCCCAGAAAGTCGCTGAACCACTGGGCCGCCACAGGCCCCATGTCCCAAGCAGGGACCGTGTCGCGCCAGACAGTCACCGTGGCTGGTGCCTCCACTGCGTCGATCGCCACATGCAGCGCCAGCATGCCCGGAGCCCGCAACACCATTTCGTCACTCTTGAGCTGGGGCCGGATCAGCGCCATGTGGGGCAGGCTGCGCTGGGTGAGGAACATGCCCTGTGCGTCCACCACCATCCAGGCGCGGTCCAGATCCAGCCCGGTCTCGGTAAGCAGCGCCTGCTGCACCTCGATGCCGGCACAGGATTTGACGGGATACACAAACAGCCGCGCAATGGTGCCGGACAGATCAGACTCGGATGGGAAACTCACGCCAGGTGCTCCTGAAGAAGGGTGCCAGAAAGGCCAGACCGCAATTCTGCCCTGTCATTACAGGGGGTAAGACCCCTCCTACAATGCCTGTCATGGCCCCAACCTTTGATATCTGTATTCGTGGCACCGGCATCGTGGGCCGAACCCTGGCCTTGTTGCTGGCACGGGAACGACTGAGGGTGGCCCTGGTACCAGCCCCGGCTCCACGCAGCGCGGCGGCCACTGATGTACGGGCCTATGCCCTGAATGCAGCATCCCGTAGCCTGCTCGAATCGCTGCGCAGCTGGCCCGACGCCGAACACGCCACCGCCGTCAAGCACATGCAGGTGCAGGGCGATCAGGATGGCTGCGTGCATTTCGATGCCGCCCCCCAGGGGGTAGAAGCCCTCGCCTGGATCGTGGATGTGCCGGCCCTGGAAGAGCGACTGGCACAGGCTGTGCGGTTTCAGCCATTGGTAGAGGTGGTGGATATCCCAGTGGCTGCGCCCCTGACCGTCGTGTGCGAAGGACGCGCCAGCACCACCCGGTCCGAGTTTGGCGTGCACTTTGACGTGACGCCCTATGCCCAGCACGCCATTGCCACACGGGTGCGCTGCGAACATCCGCATGCACAGGTCGCACGCCAGTGGTTTTTGCCACAAGGCATCCTGGCTTTTTTGCCGCTGGAGGGAGCCCAGGGGAACTCTGTGGCCGTGGTGTGGTCCGTCCCTGAGGAGCGGGTTTCCGCGCTGATGGCGTTGCCGGCCGACGCCTTTGCGCAGGAATTGCAGACGGCGAGCCAGCAGGCGCTCGGCAGCATTGCGCTCATTGCCGAGCGTGCCACTTGGCCGCTGCAGCTGGCCAAGGCAGACCGCTGGTGCGGTGCTGCATCGACCAATGCGACCAATGGCCCAGCTGCGCGCAGCTGGGTACTGGCAGGCGACGCGGCGCACAACGTGCATCCGCTGGCAGGGCAAGGGCTGAACCTGGGCTTGGCCGATGTGGCAGCCTTGGCCGATGTGCTGCGCACCCGCGACTACTGGCGCAGCGTCGCCGACCTGCGGCTGCTGCGGCGCTACGAACGCCAGCGAAAACCGGCTCTGATAGCGATGGGCCTGGCCACCGATGGGTTGCAGCAACTGTTTGCACGTCCGGAGGCGCCCTGGCAGGCGCTGCGCAACTGGGGCATGAAGGGCTTTGAACACAGCGGCCTGCTGAAGGATTTTTTGGCCCGCCAAGCCATGGGAATGCGCTGAACGCGCGAGTTTGATAGACAGGAATACGATGAAACTGACCACTGCTTTGCTGACCGTTGCGGCAGCCACTCTGAGCCTGAGCGCCACGGCGCAAGAGGACGTCATCCGCAAGGCATTGGCCGGGCGCATTCCTCAAATGGACAAGATCGACGAAGTGCGCCCCACACCCATGAAGGGCTTGTACGAAGTGCGCATCGGTACCGACCTGTTCTACACAGACGCCAAGGGCGACTATGTGATCCAGGGTGAACTCATCGACTCCAAGGCGCGCCGCAATCTGACCGAAGACCGCATCAGCAAACTCACAGCTGTCAACTTCTCGGCCCTGCCCCTGAAAGATGCCGTAACCATTGTGCGCGGCGACGGCAAGCGCAAGGTGGCCGTGTTCGAGGACCCCAACTGCGGCTACTGCAAGCGCTTTGAGCGCGACTTGCAGCAGATCAACAACGTGACGGTGTACCTGTTCCTGTACCCCATCCTGAGCCCGGATTCGGCCGAAAAGTCGCGCAACATCTGGTGTTCCAAGGACCAGGCCACGGCGTGGCAAGACCAGATGGTGCGTGACAAGCCCGCACCGGCGGCTAGCTGTGACACCAGCGCGCTGCAGCGCAACCTGGCCTTTGGCAAGAAGTACAAGATCACCGGCACCCCCACATTGATTTTTGCCAACGGCACGCGTGTGCCAGGTGCGATCGGCGCCCAGGAGGTCGAAAAGCGTCTGGCCGAAGCCGCCAGCGAAACGCCCTCCGCCAACTGATAGCCGTTGAAAGCCCCTGACCGACGACCCCGCGCGGCCCTTGTGTCGCACACGCCATGCCCCTCTCACGCCAAGCCTCTGCTGCAGACATTCACTACCGCGTCGAACCCACAGACCTGCACGCACATCTGTTCACCGTGACGCTAACGGTGCAGCGGCCAGCGGCATCGCAAGAGCTGTCTCTGCCGGTCTGGATTCCAGGCAGCTACCTGGTGCGGGAGTTCTCCAAGAATCTGCAGGTTCTGACGGCTCGGCAAGGCCAACGCGCTTTGCAACCGGCCCAGCTGGACAAGCACCGCTGGCAAGTGCAATGCACGGAGCGCAAGCCCCTGGTGCTGACCTATCAGGTGTGCGCCTACGACAGCTCCGTGCGCACCGCCTGGCTGGACACCTCGCGCGGCTTTTTCAACGGCACCAGTCTGTGCCTGCGCGTGCATGACCAGGAGAAACAGCCCCACACACTGGAACTGGCACGCACGGCGGCCACGGCGACCTGGGCTGCTGCCACCGGTCTACGGCCCCTGGATGCCGACAAACAAGGGTTTGGTCTGTACGCGGCGGCCGACTACGATGAACTGGTCGATTGCCCGGTGGAATTGGGTAACTTCTGGGTGGGGCGCTTCAAGGCCTGCGGCATTGCCCACCAGTTTGTGGTGGCAGGTGCGGCTCCGTCGTTCGATGGAAAGCGCCTGCTGGCCGACACGCAGAAAATTTGTGAAACCGCCATCCGTTTCTGGCACCGCGAAGGCAAGGCGCCGTTCAAAAGCTACGTCTTCATGCTCAACGCCGTAGGCGATGGTTATGGGGGACTGGAACACCGCAACTCCACGGCGCTGATCTGCGGGCGGCGTGATCTGCCCCGCCAGGGCGATGTGCGAGCCAGTGAGGGCCACACCACGCTGCTGGGCCTCATCAGCCACGAATACTTTCACACCTGGAACGTCAAGCGCCTGCGGCCTGCCGAGTTCACCCGCTACGACTATGCGCAAGAGAACTACACCGAGTTGCTGTGGTTCTTCGAGGGCTTCACGAGCTACTACGACGACCTGCTGCTGCGCCGCGCCGGGCTGCTGGACGACGCAACCTACCTCAAGCTCATCACCAAAACCATCAACCAGGTGCTGCAAACACCCGGCCGGTCGGTACAAACCGTGGCCCAGGCCAGTTTTGACGCGTGGGTGAAGTACTACCGACAGGACGAGAACACACCCAACACCACCGTCAGCTACTACACCAAGGGCTCTCTGGTGGCCCTGTGCCTGGACCTGGCCCTGCGGCGCGAGGGCAAAGCCACGCTGGACGATGTGATGCGCGCACTGTGGGAGCGCTGCGCGGGCGGACCGATGACCGAAGCGGATCTGCGCGCCGTGCTCCACGACCTGGCCGGCCGCACATTCGACAAGGAACTGGCGCACTGGGTGCACAGCACCGCCGATCTGCCATTGGAGGAACTTCTGGCCGCCCACGGTGTGGCGCTCAAGGCCGACCGGCCGCAGCTGGCCCAGCGCCTGGGCCTGCGTGTGGCCGAGAACCACAGTGTGCAGATCAAGACCGTGCTGCGTGGCGGAGCCGCAGAGAAGGCAGGAATGTCTGCAGGCGACGAGTGGCTGGGCGTGGAAGTGCAGGGCCAGGGCTGGCGCATCAGCAAGCTCGACGACGTCACTTTCTACGCGGGCACCCACACCGCCCTGCAGGCACTGGTGGCCCGCGACGGGCGACTCCTGCGCCTATCCTTGGAGATACCACCGCTCCAGGCAGCTGGAGCCCCTGCCAAGGGCCGGCGCAACGCGATCGCTACAGCCATGGCGCCAGACACCATCAGCCTGACGGTGACAGACGCCGCTGCAGTGGGACGCTGGCTGGCCTGACGGCAGCAAAGCCCTACTGCCTTGGGTATATTGCTGCAGCTTTCATAACCAACCATAACCCCCAGGAGATTTCATGGCTTACGAAACCATCGAGGTGCGCATTGAAGCGGACAAGGTCGGCATCATCACCCTCAACCGGCCCAAACAGCTTAACGCGCTGAACGACCAACTCATGAATGAACTGGGCGCTGCCCTCAAGGCGTTCGACGCTGACGAGAAAATCGGCTGCATGATCGTCACCGGCAGCGAAAAGGCTTTTGCGGCGGGCGCGGACATTGGCGCCATGGCCAAATACAGCTTCGCTGACACCTACAAAGGCGACTACATCACCCGCAACTGGGAGACCATCCGCTCCGTTCGCAAGCCCGTCATCGCCGCCGTCAGCGGCTTTGCATTGGGCGGCGGCTGCGAACTGGCCATGATGTGCGACTTCATCATCGCCGCCGACAATGCCAAGTTCGGTCAGCCCGAGATCAAGCTGGGCGTGATCCCTGGTGCCGGTGGCACGCAGCGCCTGCCCCGCGCCGTGGGCAAGTCCAAGGCCATGGACATGGCGTTGACAGGCCGCATGATGGACGCGACCGAAGCCGAGCGCGCCGGACTGGTCAGTCGAGTGGTGGCTTACGACAAGCTCATGGACGAAGCGCTGGGCGCCGCCATCATGATTGCCGGCTTCTCGCAGATCGCCGTCATGGCAGCCAAGGAATCGGTCAACCGCGCCTTCGAGGGCACGCTCGCCGATGGCGTGATGTTTGAGCGCCGCCTGTTCCACGCGCTGTTTGCGACGCAGGACCAAAAAGAAGGCATGGACGCCTTCATGAACAAACGCGCCGCTAACTTCACACACCAATAATTTTTGTTCTATAATTCTGGTTTCCGGTCGTATAGCTCAGTTGGTTAGAGCGCAGCATTCATAATGCTGATGTCGGTGGTTCAAGTCCACCTACGACCACCAAATACAAAAACCCACAGTGCGGCAACCCACTGTGGGTTTTTTCTTTCAGGCGAGCCTCAGAACCTGTTCTTGTGCCCATCGAAGCACAGAGCCGCTTGACTTGTCAGAGGGATATGCCACGCTGGCAACCCCTTCTAAAATTGTGCCTTCAGCCCCTGGATGTAAACCATGAACCGCTGCACCACACCCTCTTCCAGCCGCTACCCCGCCCAGCGGGGGCCCCGCTTTTTCCATGCCGCATGGATGGCCGTGGTGACCTGTGCGGCCCTCTGCGCCGTGGCACCGGCCTCGGCTCAAGTCCAGCCAGGCCTGGGCCTCTCACGCCCGTTCCCCGAAGCCGCACTGCGGGGCACGCTGAGCATCAACACCGCATCCGAAGCCACACTCAATGGCAAGACCATCCGCATGGCCCCCGGCATGCGGCTGTTCAGCCCCCAGAACACCTTGGTCATGGCACACACGGTGCTGGGCCAGACCTTCAAGGTCAACTACATGCTGGAGAACAGCACCGGCATGCTGCATTCCGCATGGATCCTGACCGAAAGCGAGGCAGCACAGCCCCGCAAGGGCAGCGACGCCATCGTCACCAACATCACGACCGGCTCGGGCGCCGCCCTGAAGTAACTCCTTTCCGGTGCGGCCGCACAGCCACCGCGCCGTTGTGACATTCACAGTCTCCGCACCATGCCGGGTGCGGTGTTTGCTTGCTCTTTTGCGAAATTGCCATGGCCAAAAAAGTCTTTATCAAAACCTTCGGCTGCCAGATGAACGAGTACGACTCGGACAAGATGGCCGACGTGCTGAACGCCGCCCAAGGCTACGAGCCCACGCAGAACGTGGACGAAGCCGACCTCATCCTCTTCAACACCTGCTCGGTGCGTGAGAAGGCGCAAGAAAAGGTTTTCAGCGACCTGGGCCGCATCAAGCACCTGAAGGCGCGCGGCGTGAAGATCGGCGTGGGCGGGTGCGTGGCCAGCCAGGAGGGCGCCGAGATCATCAAGCGCGCGCCCTACGTGGACGTGGTGTTCGGCCCCCAGACCCTGCACCGCCTGCCCGAGATGCTCAACCAGCGTGAACGGCTGGACAAGCCCCAGGTGGACATCAGCTTTCCCGAAATCGAGAAGTTCGACCACCTGCCGCCCGCGCGGGTGGAAGGCGCATCGGCCTTTGTGTCGATCATGGAAGGCTGCAGCAAATATTGCAGCTACTGCGTGGTGCCCTACACCCGTGGCGAAGAGGTGAGCCGCCCATTCGACGACGTGCTGGTCGAAGTGGCGGGTCTGGCCGACCAGGGCGTGAAGGAAATCACCCTGCTGGGCCAGAACGTGAATGCCTACCTGGGCAAGATGGGGGGCACGGCAGAGATTGCCGACTTTGCGCAGCTGCTCGAATACGTGTCGGACATCCCTGGCATTGAGCGCATCCGCTACACCACCAGCCACCCCAACGAATTCACGCCCCGGCTGATCGAGGCCTATGCCAAGCTGCCCAAGCTGGCCAGCCACCTGCACCTGCCCGTGCAGCACGGCAGCGACCGCATCCTGATGGCCATGAAGCGCGGCTACACCGCCATGGAATACAAGAGCACGGTGCGCAAGCTGCGCGCCATCCGCCCCGACCTGGCCATGAGCAGCGACTTCATCGTAGGCTTCCCCGGCGAAACGGAAGACGACTTCAACAAGATGATGAAGCTCATCGACGATATTCACTTTGACAACAGCTTCAGCTTCATCTTCAGCCCCCGCCCCGGCACGCCCGCAGCAGGCCTGCACGACGACACGCCGCACGACGTGAAGCTGCGCCGCCTGCAGCACCTGCAGGGCGTCATCAACGCCAACATCAAGTCCATCAGCGAAAGCCGCGTGGGCACGGTACAACGCATACTGGTGGAAGGCGCCTCCAAACGCGACGCCACCGAGCTGATGGGCCGCACCGAGTGCAACCGCGTGGTCAACTTTGTAGGCCAGCCCCGCCTGGTGGGTCAGATGGTGGATGTGACCGTCACCGAGGCCAAGGCCTATACCTTGCGCGGCGAGGTGCTGACGCACGAAACCGCCGCACTGGCCGGCTGACGCGCAGGCACAGACGCCGCGCAAGGTATAGGCCT
>NZ_JBWKYJ010000100.1:0-13398 GCF_059423685.1 Acidovorax sp. GW460-11-11-14-LB4
GGTGAGGTTTGGGGCCAGGGGAGGTGAACGGCCAGAAACAGTGGACAAACGTCGACAACTTGGCGAAAGTTTCAGGCTGTTTAGAGCTCTCCAAAGGATGGTAAAAATAACACCTCTTCTACCCAGTCCTGTCGCTCAATTTAGCGCCACGGCAGCGATTCCTGATCGAAAAAGCGCACCATAACGATGACCACGATCTATTGCGATGAAGCCGGGAACACTGGCGCAAACCTTCTCGATCCTGAGCAACCATTCTTCATTCTGGCATCCAACGACTTTTCAGAACAGGAGGCCACTGCACTCCTAGATCACGTCCGGTCTGCTCAAGGAGGCGAGCCGAAATTCAGCACGCTGCGGCGACGTGCCGAAGGCATAGCGCGACTGATCCGATTCATATCCGATCCGAGGTTGAACAAGGATCGCGTTTGCATCAGCGTGTTCCATAAGCGCTACATGATCGTGACCAAGCTTGTCGACCTGATTGCAGAGACGCTGATTCACAAAATTGGGGGCGATCTGTATGAGCGCGGAGGCAACATAGCGATGTCGAATCTGCTCTATTACTGCATGCCTACATTCTGTGGGCAAGCGACAACAGACACCTTTCTCCAAGCTTTTGTCGACCTGATCCGACATGGTCCTGAAGAGGCCAAGGACTCTTTCTACGAGGCCGGTAGACGTTTGGTGGACGCATCAGTGAATGAGCGCTTCAAAGAGGACTTGATGTACTTCACAGAGCCCTCTTTGTACGACAGCTGGTATCACGGTTTCGATTGGTCACACCTGGACCCTGCCATCCCTGCTCTTTTCCACCAGATCGTGGTGTGGGGCGAGCGCAAGCCAAGCCGTTTCCATGTCCTGCACGACCACTCGAAGCCTATCCTTGCATCCGCTGACACATTCGCCATGATGATGGCTGGTCCGGGCGAAGAGTCAAACACCATCGGCACTGATCGTCGAAAGATCACCTTTCCTCTGCGGGCTACTTCACTTTCCCAAGGAGATTCCACCGCATATCCGCAACTACAGGTTGCGGATCTCTGCGCCGGTGCACTCAATCACTTCTATAAATGCCACATAACCGGACAGTCTGACGACCTGTCAAAGGCAGTTGAAGCTTTAGGCTGTCTAGAGTGGGGAAGCAACTTCATACTCCCTCAGCCTCACGTTACCCCGGAATCCCTGGGAACAGATGGTCCGATTGGGAGCAATAGTGTTGAGGAAATGACAAAATATCTCTATAGCAAAAGATCATCTTGGCATTAATGGCGTCTAACCATTTTTGCCACCAAGGGCTGTGCTCACAATGCAGTCCGCCCGATGTGCATACAAAGTGCTGATTGCTTACACACCTCACGAAAATGTGGATCCATCGGCACTACGTTTGCGGTCATCTGGATGAGTATCTGCTCAGGGTTAATAACGACCAATTCTCACTCATTCATCTCGAAAATCAAAAATAAGAGCGCAAGCGTTATCGCTCTCAAATTCATAAATATCACCGCGTACAAATCAGGCGCTATCGGCACCTTTTGCATTAAGTCCGTTTCTCAAGCATGCCACCCCTGACAGATGCAGCGCTCCTTCAGCGCCAACACCTGCCAATAGCCTACCTAAATCGCAAGCCGCCCAATACGCTCAGCAACCACATTCACATGGCGCTCCAACTCGGTCTTGCACGCCTCGAAACCTGCACTGAATCCTTCCTCGCCCTCCAACCGGCGCACAAACACCTGCGCCATCCCAAGCGCCTCTTTCCAAGCCGCCGCGCTGACCTGTTCCCCCACCGTCAGTTCAAGCGCACGATCAGGCAACCCTCCCCCCACCGTGGGTGCAAACGCCATGGGCGTCATGTCATACGCAGGCGCCAGCTCGTAAGGCCTTTGCCCCTCTGACAAGCACGACAGATTGCCGCTGTGCATGTCGGTATTCCCGATCAGCGTGCCAAACGCCCACAGCAGGCAGGCCGTGTCAAAGGCCTGGGGGCTGATGACGCCCTCCTTTAACAACGCCCTGGCAATCACCGGCCAGTTGCCGCCGCTGCCCACAAACTCTGCGTCCAGCGCTGCGAAGGAATGCAGTGCTCTGCGCCCACGCGCGCCCAGCCGGTCAAACCGCTGCACTTCCAGAAACCGTTGGGGGCCGTGCATCCAGGTCATTGACTGCGCGGCCGCCACGCCGTGGTCGCGCAGCACCTGCAGGGCGATGTGTTCGGCCAGCAGCAGGTCGCGCCAGCGGGCGCTCACGGGGGTGTCGAGTTCTGCGGTGAACTTGACCATCACGTGCGCGGCGGTGCCATCGGCTTGTTCTGTATAGGCGGTGAACTTGGGCTGCTCGCCAGCGGCTGAGGAGCCCGCCACTTCGCCGCGCGCGGCTAGGTCGGCCAACCGGGCGTAGGTGGGCAGCTTTTGCGCAGCTGCAATGGGCACCGGGTCGGGCGCGTTGACGAACTGGTCGCGCGCGGCGGGGCCGATGAGCAGGTTGCCGGGCATGTCGTCGCCCTGGTCCAGGATGGCGCGCAGCGCGTGGGTGTCGCTCCAGTCGCCCAGCCGCTCGGGCAAGCCCAGGCGCTGGCCGTGCCGCTGGCAGTAGGCGCGCCCCAGGTAGCCCTGCGGGCGCATGTCATAGATCCACCACGGCAGGCCGTCGCTGTGTTGCCGGGCCCCGCCCGCCTCGACCATCACAAAGCCCTGCGGGCACACCGGGACGAGGGTGCCCAGGGTTTCCAGCGCGCCCTGGGGGGTGACGCGGTACACGGTGGCCTGCAGATCGGCGCGCAGGGGATCGCGGAGCGTGTATTGAATAGATCTTGCAGCGCCAAAAGGCACCACCTCGTCACCCAGCGCGCTGAGTGCCCGGGAGACGGTGGGCTGGCTGACCTGCAGCGCCTGGGCCAGCGCCTGCGCCTTGGCGGGACCGGGGCGTAGCAGTGGGCGGATGGCGTTGGCGCAGGTCTGGGCGGCGGAGGGCATGGCCTAAGGATACGCCGTTTGAATGGAAAATTGAATAGATAAAAGAATAGATAAAACAGGCTGAATGGACGTATCGAGATCGCCCGACTACGCCGGCAACCGCACCGCAGCCTCCCGCAACGCCTCGGCAAACGCCATCGCCGCCGGTTTTTGCTGCGTGCCCCGGCGGTAGGCCAGGTACAGGTCCAGGTGCACCACGGGCTCGCGCAGCATGGCCACGCCCAGGCCCTGGCGCAGGCATTCTTCCAGCGCGAACGAGGGCACGATGGCGCTGCCACGGCCTGCGCGCACCATGCCGATGAGGGTGCCAATCAAGTTCATGCGGGGGCGCTCCTGGTGGGCCAGGCCCAGGCGGGAGAGCTGCTTTTCAATCACCACCTGGATGGGGTTGCCCGACGGCAGGCTGACCAGGGGCACGTCTTTGAGGCGGCTCCAGGGCTGGCTGTCGGACAGCTGGCCGCTGGTGTGCGCCGCATCGGGCGGGCTGATGCGCATGAGGCGGAACTTGCACAAGGGCTGGCGCGACAGCCCCACGGCGGGTTTGACGAAGAAGCCAAAGCCGATGTCGGCCTCGCCGTCGAGCACGCGCTGGCGCACGGTGCCCACCTCGACATCGCTGAGCTGCACCTGCACGCCGGGGTGGCTTTGCGCAAAGCCGCGAATCACCTCGGGCAGCAGGCTGGCCGAGATCATGGGCGTGGCCGCCACCAGCAGGCGCGAGCGCACGGCGGCCTCGTTGCCGTCCAGCACGGCGCCCAGGGCGCGCAGCTCGCCCACCACGCGCTCGGCCACGGGCTGCAGGCGGCGCCCGGCCTCGGTCAGCGTGATCGACCGCGTAGTGCGGTCAAACAGGCGGGCACCCACCTGGTCCTCCAGTTCCTTGACCAGCATGCTCATGCCCGAGGGCGACAGGTGCACCTGCTCGGCCGCCTTGGCAAAGCTCTGCAGGCGCGTCACCTCCAGAAAAGCGTGGAGCTGGCGGGTGCTGACATTCATCAGCTTTGATGAAGAATTCATCAGAATTTTCCGTTTGATCAATATCAAGAGTGTCGTTGTAATCGACCCGCAACGCCCTTTCAACGACTAAAGAGACAAGCCCCATGTTCGATCAGCCTGCATTGCGTGCCAACGCGCACCCGCCCTCCCCCCAACGCCGCAGCCTGGTGCTGGGCGCGCTGGCCGCCACGGCTGCAGCCGCCACGCCCAGGGCCTGGGCGCAGACCGGGGCCGATGCACCGGTGCGGCTGGTGGTGCCGTTCACGCCCGGCACGGGCATTGACCTGATTGCGCGGCAGATTGCGCAGCCGCTGTCTGACCGGCTCAAGCGCCCGTTTTTTGTGGAGAACAAGGCGGGGGCGTCCGGCATCATCGGCACGCAAGAGGTGGTGCGCGCTGCGCCCGACGGCACCACGCTGCTGGTCAGCGTGAACACGCTGGTGATGAACATGGCGCTGTACCCCAAACAGGGCTTTAACCCGCTGACGGACCTGGTGCCGGTGAGCCAGACGAGCTGGGGGCAGCTGCTGCTGGTGGCGTCGGCCGGGTCCAAGATCGAATCGCTCAAGGACCTGATGGACCGTGCCCGGGCCAAGCCCGGCTCGCTCAACTACGGCTCGCCCGGTGCGGGCACGCCGCACCACCTGGCGATGGAGCTGCTGAAGAACCGGGCCAAGATTTCGCTCACTCACATCAGCTACCGGGGCACCGCCCCGGCTGTGACAGACCTGCTGGGCGGGCAGATCGACGCGATGTTCTTGCCCATCCACGTGGCCTTGCAGCACGTGAAGGCGGGCAAGCTGAAGGCACTGGCCATCAGCTCGGACACGCCGCACCCGCTGCTGCCCGAGGTGCCGTCGCTCGGCACCCTGAAGCTGGGCGACCTGAATGTGGACATGTGGTACGGCGTGTTTGCCCCCGCAGGCACGCCCCGCGCGATGGTGGACCGGCTCAACACCGAGCTGCGCGACGTGCTGGCCTCGCCCGCCGTGGCCAAGTCGTTCGAGACCCAGGGCATGACGCCCGCCCACAGCTCGCCAGACGCCTTCCAGAAGCTGGTGACGGCTGACGCCAAGCGCTGGGCCGACCTCATCAAGGCCCAGGGCATCACCGCCGAGTAACTACGACTCGCCCCGCACCGCACAGCAGCGCGCAGCGCAGCACAGTACTGCGCAACCCCGCATCGCGACCCGCACCGAACCGAATCGAACAAAACCAACAACATGAACCAGCAAGCAACCGTGGCGCCGCAGCAGGACGCCGAAGTGATCATCGTGGGCGGCGGCCCCGTCGGCATGGGCCTGGCCATTGAGCTGGGCCAGCGTGGCGTGAGCGTGATCGTGGTGGAGCGCTATGTGCAGCCCCAGCCCATTCCCAAGGGCCAGAACCTCACGCAGCGCACCATGGAGCACTTTCATTTTTGGGGTGCTGAAAAGCAGCTGCGCGCAGCGCGCACCATTCCGGTCGAATACGGCATTGGCGGCCTGACCGCACATGGCACGCTGCTGGGGCCCTACAGCTACGACTGGCTGCAACGCGACCTGGTCAAGCCCTACTACTTCACGGCCAATGAGCGGCTGCCGCAGTACGCCACCGAGGCCGTGCTGCGCCAGCGCGTGGCGCAGCTGCCGTCGGTGCAGACCCTCTACGGCTGGGAGACCAGCACCGTGGCGCAGGATGAAGCGGGTGTGTCCGTCACCATCCAGCAACGCGGCGACGGCAAGGCCCAGCGCGTGCTGCGCGGCGCCTATGTGGTGGGGTCGGACGGGGCGCGGTCGGTGGTGCGCGAGCAGGCGGGCATCACCCACACCCGCACCGACCACGACCGCATGATGGTGCTGCTGGTGTTCAAGTCGCAAGGCCTGCACCAGCTGCTGGAGCGCTACCCCGGCAAGTCTTACTACAACGTGCTGCAGCCCGAGCTGAAGGGCTACTGGAAGTTTCTGGGCCGGGTGGACCTGGGCAGCACCTGGTTCTTCCACGCGCCGGTGCCGCCAGGCACCACCAAAGACAACTTTGACTTTGCCGCCTACCTGCACGAGGCGGTGGGCGCGGAGTTTGAGGTGGAGTTTGAGCACATCGGCTTTTGGGACCTGCGCTTCATGCTGGCCGACAGCTATCGCAAGGGCCGCGTCTTCATCGCGGGTGATGCCGCGCACAGCCACCCGCCCTACGGCGGCTACGGCGTGAACTCGGGCCTGGAAGACGCGCGCAACCTGGGTTGGAAGCTGGCCGCCACGCTGCAAGGCTGGGGCGGCGAGCGCCTGCTGGACTCGTACGACGCCGAGCGGCGCCCGGTGTTTGCGTCCACCATCAACGACTTCATTGCGCGGTCCATCGAGACAGACAAGGAGTTTCTGGACACGCACGACCCGGCGCGGGACCAGGCCGCGTTTGAAGCCGCATGGCAAGCGCGTGCACAGGGCGCCGTGGGCGAGGTGCATGCGTTTGAGCCGCACTATGAGGGCTCGGGCATCGTGTGGGGCAGCGAGGGCCGCGCCAGCAGCGCCAAGGGATCGCACCGGTTTGAGGCGCGGCCTGGCCACCACCTGGCACCCGCCACGCTGCCCACCGGACGCAATGTGTTTGAGGAACTGGGCCCGGGCTTTTCGCTGCTGGTAGTGGGCGGCGATGGCGCCCACGCGCCATCGGTGCAGGCTTTTCGCGAGGCGGCGGCGGGCCTGGGCCTGCCCCTGCGGCTGGTGGACTGTGGTGACGGGGGCGAAAGCACCGAGCCTGCGCGCTATGGCGCACCGCTGGTGCTGGTGCGGCCCGACCAGTTTGTGGCCTGGACGGCGCCTGCTGGCGGCCCCGTGGTGACCGCCGAGCAAGCCCGCGACGTTCTGGCGCGCGTGGCGGGGTAACCGCACGGGCGAGGCCGCTGCGTTAGCGGCAACGCCCCAGCCCGGGAGTGATCCAGGCCAGGGCGCGATCCAGGCCGGGGCGCCAGGCAGCCAATCGCTCAGGCGGCCTTGCGCAGCGCGGCGGGCGCCACCGGTGTCTGCTGCCCGTCGCGCTCTGCCACCTTGGCGCGCACCAGGGGCAGCAGCTCGCGGCCGTACTCGATGGCGTCCACCAGCGGGTCAAAGCCACGGATCAGGAAGGTGGTGATGCCCAGGTCGTAGTACTTGAGCAGTGCGTCGGCCACCTGCTCGGGCGTACCCACCAGCGATGTGGAGTTGGACCGGCCGCCCAGCTCGCGCGCAATGGCCGTCCACAGGCGTTCGTCCACACGGTCGCCCTTGGCAGCGTCGGCCAGCAGGCGCTGCGCGCCTTCGCTCTGCTGCGGGCCCACGCCGCGCGAGTAGCCTTGGCTCACACGCAGGCGGCGCGTGTCTTCCAGAATGCGCTCGGCCTTGGCCCAGGCTTCGTCCTCGGTCTTGCCCAGGATGGGGCGGAACGAGATGCTGAAGTCCACATGCCGGCCCTGCAAGGTGGCCTCGGCGCGCACACGGCGCACCAGGTCGCCCGCCTGGGCCAGCGACTCGCCCCACAGCGCGTACACGTCGGCATGTTTGCCGGCCACCTGCAGCGCGGGCGCAGAGGCGCCGCCAAAGTAGATGGGCACGCGCTGGCCTTGCAGGGGCTTGACTTCCGACACCACGCCCTTGGCGCGGTAGTAGGTGCCTTCGTGGTCAAAGGGTTTGTCTTCGGCCCACACGCGGCGCAGGACGGTGAGGTATTCGTCGGTGCGCGCATAGCGCTCGTCGTGGTTCAGGAAGTCGCCATCGCGCTGCTGGTCTTCATCCGAGCCGCCGCTGATGTAGTGCACGGCCAGGCGGCCGTTGGTGTAGTGGTCCAGCGTGGCCAGCTGGCGCGCGGCCAGCGTGGGCGCCACAAAGCCGGGGCGGTGCGCCAGCAGGAACTTGATCTTGTCGGTGACCGATGCCGCGTACGTGACGGTCAGCAGCGTGTCGGGGCTGGACGAGCTGGCAGGCACCAGGATGCGGTCAAACCCCGCGTGCTCGTGCGCCTGGGCAAACACGCGCACATAGGCGGGGTCCACCGCCGGGCCCTTGCGGGCGATGGTTTCAGAGACTTCGTGCGGCTGGATCATGCCGATGAACTGGACGGGCATAGCGGGCTCCTGTGGCGATGGGGTGAAACAAGGTTGGGTGAATGGTTGGCAACGTCACGCGTGCGGGACTGCAGCCATGATCTGCCCGCCCCTGGCGCGCGCCAACGAAGAAAAACGCGTTTGCAAAGTTGTGCGGCGCATAGGCCCCGCTGCACACGGCGATGGGGTGCACCGCCGCAGTGCTCGCCGCTATGCTGTGGCGGGTTGTCATCCAGACTCCGCCGCCTGGTCACCAGCGTCGGCATGGTCGGCCAGTGCGTTGCCGACCTGAACGCCTGGCCCTGGCCTCTGACCGCTGGCTCATCGCTCCTCGCTCCTCACAATGGCCAGCCCACTTCGCATCCAGAAAGGACCCCACCCACCATGCTCTCGCACGTTTTTGTTGGCATCACAGATTTCGAGCGCGCCCTTGCGTTCTACCGGCCGGTGCTGGCCTCGTTGGGCATTCAGGAGCGCTTTTGCGAAGCCGAGCGGCCCTGGGCGGGCTGGGAGTCCACCCCCGGCCCCCGGCCGCTGTTTGTGATTGCCCGCCCATTCAACGGCGAGGTGCCCCACCCTGGCAACGGGCTGATGGTGGCCTTCATGGCCGCCACGCGCAGCCAGGTGGACGCGGCCCATGCGTTGGCGCTGAGCCTGGGCGGCCAGTGCGAGGGCCGCCCCGGGCTGCGGCCCGAGTACCACGCCAACTACTACGGCGCGTATTTTCGGGACCCAGACGGCAACAAGCTGTGTGTGGCGTCGCACGGACAGGCGTAGCGCAGGGTGGCGCCTGGCGGGCGGGAAGCCCCTGCGCTGCTTATTTAAGGAGAAATGGCCTCAAGCGCTAGTCGATAAAGCGCTAGCAGCTATTCTTTTGAGAGCAACCGGAACGCGACCCAGGCGTTCGCTCGCAGCGCGCTGCCAACACGCTGGTGGCAGGCACTGTCAGTGCGGGAAGCCGCCCCGCACCAGCCGCACGGGCTCTGCGTCCATGCGGCGGATCAGCGCCTGCAGGCCATCGCCCGCAGCGTTGGCAGCTACATCGGCAGAAGGCAGCTGCTGGGCCGCTGGCGCAGTGCGGCAGACCAGATCGTCCTCCGACCACGCGGCCTTGCCCGGCTGGCCCCGTGCGCGCAGCCAGCCCGCGCGGTCTGCGATGAGCTGGTGGCCGGGCAGGTCGCTGGCGGGCACCCCCAGCACCAGGGCCAATGCCAACGGCGCTGCGGTATCGGTGGTCAGGCATTCCGCATCGGCGGCAGCAGCATCGGGAGTGTGCGGCGCGCCGGGCCCGGGGTGCGCCACCACCAGCGAAACAAGGCGTGGATCATCGGCAGGCAAGGGGCTGCCGCTGCCTGGCAGCACCACGCGCAGCCGCTGCCCCACCAGGCTGCGCGCCGTGTGCTGGCGCCCCTGGCGGCACAGCACGGCCACGTCGGGCAGGCGCACGGGGCGGTCCCAGGTGCCCGATTCGCGCAGCATCTGGCCTGCGGCATGGGCTTGCAGGTAGTCCAGCACCTCCCACACCTGCGCGTCGGTGAGCTGCGTGGTGTCAAAGCCGGGCATGGTCTGCGCGCCGTTGCGACCCTGCATGCCGTGGCGCACGCGCCAGAAGAGTTCGCCGTCCAGCCGCTTCCACAGCAGCGCGCCGTTCAGGTTGGGCGGCCACATGGCCAGCCGGGCTGCGTCGGGCCCTTCGCCGTTGGCACTGGCGCCATGGCAGCGCACGCAGTGCTGCTGGTACACCGCCTGGCCACGCACGATGCCCTGCGCAGTGAAGCCCGTGGGTGACTGGTGCAGGCTGGTGGCCACAGCAGGCGTCAGCAGCAGGTGGCGATGGGGCCAGGGCGCAAACACCACCAGTGCAGCGGCCAGCCACCACAGCGGCCTGCGGCCGCGCCGCCACGCCGCTGAAGTCGCCATCGCCAGCAGCGCCGCACCCACACACAGCAGCGACAACAGCACGCGCCGCGCGTGGCCGGCGTCCACCACCAGCATCTCGGCGGCCACACGGTGCGCAAACGGCCAGGCGGGCTGGCCGTGCACATCGGGCGCCAGGCCCACCGCATGCAGCAGCGCGCGCAGGCCCTGCTGGGTGGCCTGCAGGCCTTCGAGCAGTGCGGCCAGCCACTCGGGCGGCAACGACAACCAGGCCAAGGCGGTGGCTACCAGCTGGCGTCCAGCCCCAGCAACGCCAGCGCCTCGTGGCGCAGGGCCGCCAGGCGGGGGTCGCCCCGGTGGCGCGGGTATGGCAGGTCGTTGACCAGCACCTGCTTGACGCGCGCAGGCCGGTCAGAGAACACCACCACGCGCTGCGCCATGAACAGCGCTTCTTCCACATCGTGCGTGACGAGCAGGGCAGAGAAACCCACACGCTGCCACAGCTGCACCAGCTCTGTCTGCATGGACAGGCGGGTGAGCGAGTCGAGCTTGCCCAGCGGCTCGTCTAGCACCAGCAAGGTGGGGTCGTTGACCAGTGCACGCGCCAGCGCCACGCGCTGCGCCATGCCGCCCGAGAGCTGGTGCGGGAAGGCCTTGGCAAAGTCCTGCAGCCCGACCAGGGCCAGCGCTTCGTCCACGCGGTGGCGCTGGGATTTGAGGATGCCCCGCGCCTGCAGGCCCAGGGCCACGTTGTCCCACACGGTGCGCCAGGGGAACAGCGTGGGGTCCTGAAACACCACGATGCGCGACGGGTCGGGCTGGGTGATGGGGGCGCCATCCTGCAGCAGCTCGCCGGTGGTGGCGGGCTCCAGCCCCGCCACCAGGCGCAGCAGCGTGCTCTTGCCGCAGCCGCTGGGGCCCAGCAGGGCCACGAACTCGCCGGGTCCTATGGACAAGTCCAGCTCGTCGATCACGTGCAGCGGGCCTGCGGGCAGGTCAAACCAGTGGCTGACATTGCGCACGTCAATGCGTGCGCCGGTCACACGGGCCGCCGTAGAGACTTCAGGAACCGTCGCGGAACTCACCATTTCACCACCCCCTTCTGCCAAGACAGCACCCTGTCGCGCAGCACAAACAGCAGCGTGATCACGCCCGAGAACAACAGCGCCATCACAATGAGCGCCGCATACATGTTGGGATACGCCGCCCAGCCCTGCGCCCAGGTGAGGTACCAGCCCAGGCCCGCTTTCACGCCCAGCATCTCGGCCACCACCAGGGTGGAGAACGCCGCGCCCAGGCCCATGAACAGGCCCACAAACACCTGCGGCAGCGCCGCCGGGATGGCCACGCGCAGCACCAGAAACCAGGGCGACGCACCCATGGTGCGGGCCACGTCATAAAAGTTCTTGTGCACCCCGGCCACGCCCGACCAGGTGAGGATGGCCACCGGGAAGGCCGTGCCCAGCGCAATCAAAAAGATCGCCGTGGACCAGCTGGACGGGAAAAAATAGAAGCTGACCGGCAGCAGCGCGGTGGTGGGCACCGGGCCCAGGATGCGCAGCACCGGGTGGATCCAGTAACTGGCCTGGCGCGACCAGCCGATCAGCACGCCCGTGACAAAACCTGCAGCTGCTCCAATCGCAATGCCCAGCGCTAGCAGGCGGATGGAGGCGCCCGCGCTCTCCAGGAGGCGCGGCCAGTCGGTGGCGTACACCTCCACCAGGCTTTGGGGCGGTGCAAAGAAGGGCGGCGGCAGCGTGCCCAGCTTGGCGGTGAACACCTCCCACACCGCCAGGCCGACGGCGATGGCCACCAGCCAGGGCCCGGCCGCACGCACGCGGCGCACCACGGCAGCCAGCGGATGGGCCAGCACGGTCAGCGCCAGCAGCAACGCCGACACGCCCCCCGCACCCCAGGCGAACTCTTCGGTAAACGCCCATTCGCTGAAACCCGCCGGCTTGTTGGGCCACAGGCCCGTGAGCAAGGCCAGCCCCGCCCAGGCTACGGCGGCGGCCAGCCCCACCCACCAGAACCCCAGCGCCCCTTTGGCCGCCTTGAAGTCAGGCGCGGTGACAGGCTGCGCACCCGCAGCACGGGGCGCACCGGATGATGGGCTGGGCGCACGCAGCGGGGGCTGCGAAGGCTTGGGGCTGATGCCCGGCGGGGCGCCCAGGATATTGTCGGCAACAGTGCTCATGGAGAGGGTCCTTGCACGGAATGGGAGGAGGCTCAGGCCAGCACGTCAGCGTGGACGTGGGCCGCGAAGCGCGCAGGGTCGGTGCCGGGCTTGAGCACGCCCACCAGCTTAAAGTCGCGGGCATAGAACTCGATCTCCTGCCGCAACGCCGTGCCCACCGGGTGGCTGCGGTGCGTGAGCGTGCCCAGCACGGCGCGCAGGTCCTCCTGCGGCACCTTGGAATACGGGCTGAAGATGCGCGCTGTTTCGTTGGGGTTGTCGGCCACAAAGTCCGACGCCTCGATGATGGCGCGGGTCAGCGCGGCTGCCGTGCCCTTGTCGTTGCGCACCATGGCGCCGCTCACGCCCAGCACGCAGCAGGTCTTGGCCGCGTATTCGCCCGAGAGGTTGGACGCCAGGTCCACCAGGCCCTTGGTGCGGCGCTGGATCAGCAGCAGGTTGGGGTCGCCATCGGCAATGGCCTGGGCCTCGCCTTTTTCCACCGCCAGGCCCAGCATGTCGCCAGGAAACTGGCGCCAGGTCACGTCCTTTTCGGGGTTCAGCCCGGCCTTGGTCAGCAGCACCGAAAAGAAGTTCTTGCCGGGGCTGTTGAGGTCCGACACCGCAATGGTCTTGCCCTTGAGCTTTTGCAGGCTGGTCACGCCCGCCGCCTCGTAGCCCACCAGGCGCGAGCAACCGCCGTGCGAGCTGCCCACCAGCTTCACGTCAAAGCCCGACTCCAGCGGCTTGATCCAGCGGTGCACCATGCCCAGGCCCGCGTCGGCCTTGGAGGTGGCGATGGTCTCCAGCAGCTGGTCAGTGGAGCCCGCAAAGTTGATCAGCTCGACCTTGAGACCATGTTTTTCAAAAATGCCGCGCTCGATGGCGACCGGCGCGGCCGACAGGCAGATGGCGTTGGCGTTCCACGCCAGCTTCACTTCGCGCAGCTTGCCCGCGGCCCGCACGTGGCTGCCCACCACACTCGACGCCCCCACCACGCTGGCCGCGCCCGCTGTCTGCAACAGCTGCCGGCGCGTCCAGCGCCCTCCCACCCCACCTTGGTTTTGAAGCTTGCTCATGTTGTGCCCTTTTGGTTGTCAAATCCTGATCGGCGCTGCGATTGCCCGTGAATTCCTGTGGATGCCTGCGAGCCGGTCCGCACCGCCGTTACGATGGATTGGCATTGAACTGAAAGACGCCTCGCAACAGAACGAAGAAAAACAGGGATGCATATGCAAAACACGCAACACACGGGCAGCCCGGGCGCTGGTGCAATACCGGGCATGAGTGCATATGACTCTTATACACATCTCACGCTG
>NZ_JBWKYJ010000101.1:0-13383 GCF_059423685.1 Acidovorax sp. GW460-11-11-14-LB4
GGAGAGGGGCTGGGACGGTCGTTCACACCCGGATTGTCGCTTGACAAGCTCAAGGGCTTCTCATAGATTACTAACCGGTCAGTCAGTAATCATAAAAACCAATCCAGTGGGGGGACAAGGCGGCTGGCCCCTGCATCTGTTCACAAGCGCCCTGCATGGCTGCGGGTGGCTGGTTGGCGGGTGTCTGGTGTACTGTCGCTGCGCGGGCGCTCCGGCCTGCGTCTTGCTTGCTGATCCTTGTGGCCCCTTCTTTTTTCACCGGATTTCCCATGCGCACATCCTCCGCCCTGCGGCCCTCTTCACGGCATTCCAGGCTTTTGCTGGTGCTGGCCACCGCTACCGTGCTGGCCGCCTGTTCGCGTCCCGCACCGCCTGAGGAGCCCGTGCGCTCCGTCAAGCTGATGACGGTGGGCGTGGGCGCGCTGCAGTCCAGCCTGGAGTATTCGGGCGAGGTGCGCGCGCGGGTGGAGTCGCGCCTGGGCTTTCGCGTGGCGGGCAAGATCGTGCAGCGCCAGGCCGAGCTGGGCCAGCGCGTGAAGGCCGGGCAGGTGCTGGCGCAACTGGACCCCAAGGACTACCAACTGGCGGCTGACGCCGCGCGTGCGCAACTGGCATCGGCCACCACGCAGCGTGATCTGGCGGCGGCGGACCTCAAGCGCTACCAGGCGCTCAAGGACCAGAACTTCATCAGCGGTGCCGAGCTGGAACGCCGTGAGGCCACGCTCAAGGCCGCCCAGGCCACGCTGGACCAGGCGCGCGCGCAGCTGTCGTCGCAGGGCAACCAGGCGGCCTACACCACGCTGGTGGCCGACGTGTCCGGCGTGGTGACGGGCATCGATGCCGAGCCGGGCCAGGTGGTGTCGGCCGGTGCGCCGGTGGTGCGCATTGCGCAGGACGGCCCGCGCGACGTGGTGTTTGCTGTGCCCGAGGACAAGGTGGCGCAGATCACGACGGGCTCCGAGGTGGCTGTGCGCGGCTGGTCTGGCGGCGCGACCCTGACGGGCCGCGTGCGCGAAGTGGCTGCCAGCGCCGACGCTGCGACCCGCACCTTCCAGGTCAAGGTAGCCATTGACGCTGCGGACGCCCCAGCGCTGGGCGCCACCGTGTACGCCACGCCCAAGGCACTGAGCCATGCCGGCATTGCCGCCATCAAGCTGCCCACGAGCGCGCTGCGTCAGGAGGGTCAGTCCTCCGCCGTGTGGGTGTACGACCCCGCGACCAGCACCGTCAAGTCGCAGGTGGTGCAGATCGCCACGGCCGACGGCAACGATGCCGTGGTGGCAGGGGGCCTGACCCCCGGCATGCAGGTGGTGGCCACTGGCGTGCATGTGCTGTCTCCCGGCCAAAAAGTGACGGTATATCAGCCAAAAGTGGCCCAGGCGCCAGTGAATAAAGCGCAGACAGCTCCTGAATCTGTAGCAATGCCGGCGGTGCCATCGGCTCCTGCGGCCGCTGCTGCACCCGCCACCGCCACGGCCTCTGCCGCCAACTGAGGCCCGCCATGACGCAAATCCAACCCAAAGAGGGGTTCAACCTCTCCAAATGGGCGCTCGACCATCCTGCGCTCACCCGCTACCTTATGGTGGTGTTGATGCTCCTGGGCTTTGCCGCCTACTTTCAGCTGGGGCAGGACGAGGACCCTCCGTTCACCTTCCGTGCCATGGTGGTGCGCACCTACTGGCCCGGTGCCACAGCCCAGCAGGTGGCCGAGCAGGTCACCGACAAGATCGAGCGCACGCTGCAGGAAGTGCCGTACGCCGACAAGATCCGCAGCTACTCCAAGCCCGGCGAGTCGCAGATCATTTTCCAGATCAAGGACTCCTCCAAGCCCGGCGACGTGGCCAACGTCTGGTACAGCGTGCGCAAGAAGGTGGGCGACATGCGCTACACCTTGCCCCAAGGCATTCAGGGCCCGTTCTTCAATGACGACTTTGGTGATGTGTATGGCGTGATCTACGCGCTGGAGTCCGAGGGATTCAGCTACGCAGAGCTCAAGCAGTTTGCCGATGACGCGCGCCAGCAGCTGCTGCGCGTGCCCGATGTGGCGAAGGTCGAGCTGTTTGGCGTGCAGGACGAAAAGCTCTTCATCGAGATCTCGCAAAAGCGCCTGTCGCAACTGGGCCTGGACATGAACCAGGTGCTGGCCCAGCTGGGCCAGCAGAACGCAGTGGAAAGCGCGGGCACCATCCAGACCCCGCAAGACCAGGTGCAGGTGCGCGTGCAAGGCCAGTTCAACGCCATCGAGGACCTGCGCGCGATGCCGATCCGTGGCCCCTCGGGCGCGCAACTGCGCCTGGGCGATATTGCCGAAGTGCAGCGCGGTTATGTGGACCCGCCGGGCGTGAAGGTGCGCCACCAGGGGCGCGAGGTGATTGCGCTGGGCGTCTCCATGTCCAAGGGCGGCGACATCATTGCGCTGGGCAAGGCCCTGCACACCACCACTGACCGCATCGCTGGCACATTGCCGGCGGGCGTGAAACTGGTCAACGTGCAAGACCAGCCCAAGGCGGTGTCCACCTCGGTGAACGAGTTCGTCAAGGTGCTGATCGAGGCCGTGGTCATCGTGCTGGCGGTGAGCTTCATCAGCCTGGGCGTCCACAAGCGGCCCGGCAACAACCCGCTGTGGAAGCGCTGGTACATCGACCCCCGCCCGGGGCTGGTGGTGGGCATCACGATCCCGCTGGTGCTGGCCGTCACGTTCCTGGCCATGTGGTACTGGGGCATCGGGCTGCACAAGATTTCGCTGGGCTCGCTCATCATCGCGCTGGGCCTGCTGGTGGACGACGCCATCATTGCGGTGGAGATGATGGTGCTCAAGCTCGAAGAGGGCTATGACAAGGTGCGCGCCGCCACCTTTGCCTACGAGATCACGGCCATGCCCATGCTCACGGGCACGCTGATCACGGCGGCGGGCTTCCTGCCCATCGGCCTGGCCAAGTCCACCACGGGTGAATACACCTTTGCCATCTTTGCCGTGACGGTGATTGCGCTGGTGCTCAGCTGGTTCGTGTCGGTCTACTTCGTTCCTTACCTCGGCACACTGCTGCTCAAGGTGCCGCCTCACGTCTTGGCCGCTCAGGCCAACAAGGGCATCACGGACGACCCGCACGAGGTTTTTGACAGCCCGTTCTACCGCAGCTTCCGCCGTCTGGTGGACTGGTGCGTGCAGCACCGCTGGCTGACCATTGGCGCCACGGTGCTGACCTTTGCGCTGGGCATTGTCGGCATGGGCAAGGTGCAGCAGCAGTTCTTCCCTGATTCCAGCCGGCCTGAGATTCTGGTGGACATCTGGTTCCCCGAAGGCACGTCGTTCGCAGGCAACGAGGCCGTCACCAAACGCGTGGAGCAGCGCCTGCTGTCCGAGCCAGGCGTGAACACGGTGAGCACCTGGGTAGGCTCTGGCGTGCCGCGTTTCTATCTGCCGCTCGATCAGGTGTTCCCGCAGAGCAACGTGTCGCAGTTCATAGTGGTGCCCCAAGACCTGAAGGTGCGCGAATCGCTGCGTGTGAAGCTGCCTGCGCTGCTGGCGCAGGAGTTCCCGGAAGTGCGGGGGCGCGTCAAGCTGTTGCCTAACGGGCCGCCCGTGCCTTATCCCGTTCAGTTCCGCGTGGTGGGACCGGATCCGCTGGTGCTGCGCGAGCGTGCGGACGAGGTCAAGGCCCAGCTGCGCCAGAACCCCAACATGCGCGGGGTGAACGACAACTGGAACGAGTCCGTGAAGGTGCTGCGCCTGGAAGTCGACCAGGCCAAGGCACGCGCCCTGGGCGTGACCAGCCAGTCCATCGCACAGGCGTCCAAGACCATTCTGTCGGGCACGCAGGTCGGCCAGTACCGCGAGGGCGACAAGCTCATCGACATCCTGCTGCGCCAGCCGCTGGATGAGCGCAACGCCATCACCGACATTGCCAACGCCTATCTGCCCACGGCCTCGGGCAAGTCGATCCCGCTCACGCAGATCGCCAAGCCCGTGTTCACCTGGGAGCCCGGCGTGATGTGGCGCGAAAACCGCGACTACGCCATCACTGTGCAGGGCGACGTGACCGAGGGCCTGCAGGGCGCCACGGTGACGGCGGCGCTGCTGCCATCCCTCAAGGAGATTGAGGCCAAGTGGCGGTCGGCGGGCCAGACGGGCTACCGCATCGAGGTCGCGGGCGCCGTGGAGGAAAGCTCCAAGGGCTCGGCGTCCATCGCGGCGGGTCTCCCCATCATGCTGTTCATCACCTTCACGCTGCTCATGCTGCAACTGCACAGCTTCAGCCGTGCCATGCTGGTGTTCCTGACCGGGCCGCTGGGGCTGGCGGGTGTGGCGGCGGCGCTGTTGCTGCTCAATCGTCCCTTTGGTTTTGTGGCGCTGCTGGGGGTGATCGCGCTCATGGGCATGATCCAGCGCAATTCGGTGATCCTGATCGATCAGATCGAGCAGGACCGCGCCCGGGGCGTGCCCGCCTGGGATGCCATTGTGGAATCGGCCGTGCGCCGTTTGCGCCCCATCGTGCTCACCGCCGCTGCCGCCGTGCTGGCCATGATCCCGCTGTCGCGCAGCGTGTTCTGGGGCCCGATGGCTGTGGCCATCATGGGCGGGCTGGTGGTGGCCACGGTGCTCACGCTGCTGGCACTGCCTGCAATGTATGCGGCCTGGTTCCGTGTCAAACGACCTGCGCCTGAGGTTCCTGGTGCTGCTTGACCGACAGGGCGTCCGCATCAGGTAAAATAGAAGGTTGACCGATTTCACACAGGCGGCAGCTGAGGTTGCCGCCTGTTTGTTTGTAGAACCGCGCGGGTGGCGAAATTGGTAGACGCACCAGGTTTAGGTCCTGACGCCAGCAATGGTGTGGGGGTTCGAGTCCCCCCCCGCGCACCACCCATGTGAGACTTTGCGGAACACGGCGCTGCTGCGCTGCAGCCAGCACGATCCACATTCATAAGAGGAATAGCCATGGCCGTTACTGTTGAAACCCTTGAGAAGCTCGAGCGCAAGATCACGCTGAGCGTGCCCGTCACCCTGATCCAGTCCGAAGTGGACACGCGCCTCAAGCGCCTGGCCCGCACGGTCAAGATGGACGGTTTCCGTCCCGGCAAGGTGCCCATGAACGTGGTGGCCCAGCGTTATGGCTACTCGGTGCAGTACGAAGTGCTGAACGACAAGGTGGGTGAGGCCTTTGCCGTGGCTGCGAATGAAGCCAACCTGCGTGTTGCAGGCCAGCCCCGAATCACTGAAAAGGAAGGCGCTCCCGAAGGCCAGGTGACTTTTGACGCCATCTTCGAAGTGTTCCCCGAAGTCAAGATTGCTGACCTGTCGGACGCCGAAGTTGAAAAACTGTCGTCCGAAGTGACCGACAGCGCCATCGACAAGACCATCGACATCCTGCGCAAGCAGCGCCGCAGCTTTGCCCAGCGCGCCATTGACGCCGCTGCGCAAGACGGTGACCGCGTGACCGTGGACTTCGAAGGCAAGATCGACGGCGAACCCTTTGACGGCGGCAAGGCCGAAGACTTCCAGTTCCTGGTCGGCGAAGGCCAGATGCTCAAGGAGTTCGAAGACGCGGTGCGTGGCATGAAGTCCGGCGAAAGCAAGACTTTCCCCTTGGCGTTCCCTGCCGAATACCACGGCAAGGACGTCGCTGGCAAAACCGCCGACTTCCTGGTGACCATCAAGAAGATCGAAGCGGCCCACCTGCCCGAAGTGAATGATGCTCTGGCCAAGTCACTGGGCATTGCCGACGGTTCCGTGGATGGCCTGCGCGCCGACATCAAGAAGAACCTGGAGCGCGAAGTCAAGTTCCGCTTGCTGGCTCGCAACAAGGCTGCCGTGATGGACGCCCTGGTGTCCAAGGCCGAGTTGGATCTGCCCAATTCCAGCATCCAGGCTGAAATTGCCCGCCTGATGGAAGGTGCCCGCGCTGAACTCAAGCAACGCGGCATCAAGGACGCCGACAAGGCCGAGATCCCTGAAGACGTGTTCCGTCCCCAGGCAGAGCGCCGTGTGCGCCTGGGCCTGGTGCTGGCCGAGCTGGTGCGCGCCAATGAGCTGCAGGCGAAGCCCGAGCAGCTCAAGGCCCACATCGACGAGCTGGCCGCCAGCTACGAGAAGCCCGAAGACGTGGTGCGTTGGTACTTCGGCGACCGCCAGCGTCTGGCCGAAGTCGAAGCCGTTGTCATCGAAAACAACGTGACCGAATTCGTGCTGTCCAAGGCCAAGGTGGTCGAAAAGGCCATTTCCTTCGACGACCTGATGGCGCAGCAGGGCTGATAGGCCCTCGGGCCGGGTGGTCTGCCTCGTGCAACTACCCGGTTCTGGTTGTCAAGACACACCAGGGGCTTGTGCTTTCGTGCACAAGCCCCAATTCATTTCTGGGTACAGTACCTGCTTGACTGGAGAAATACATGAGCGCATTGGAAACACAAGGCCTGGGCATGGTCCCCATGGTCATCGAGCAGTCGGGCCGTGGCGAACGGTCCTATGACATCTACTCGCGCCTGCTCAAGGAGCGCGTGATTTTTCTGGTGGGCCCGGTCAATGACCAGACCGCCAACCTGGTGGTGGCACAGCTGCTGTTCCTGGAAAGTGAAAACCCGGACAAGGACATCTCGTTCTACATCAACTCGCCCGGTGGTTCGGTGAGCGCCGGTATGGCGATTTTTGACACCATGAACTTCATCAAGCCCGATGTCTCGACCCTTTGCACGGGCATGGCGGCCAGCATGGGTGCTTTCCTGCTGGCGGCGGGCGCCAAGGGCAAGCGTTTTGCGCTGCCCAACTCCAAGGTCATGATCCATCAGCCATTGGGCGGCATGCAGGGCCAAGCCACCGAGATCGAGATCCACGCCCGCGAGATCCTCAAGACCCGCGAGCAGCTCAACAAGATCCTTGCTGAGCGCACCGGACAGCCGCTGGAGAAGATCCAGCGCGACACTGAGCGTGACTATTTCCTCTCGGCCGATGAGGCCAAGGACTATGGTTTGGTCGATCAAGTGATCAGCCAACGCGCCTGATCGCCCGAGGGCGACGAAGCGGCGTTTTCCCGAGGGGAAGACGCCGTTTTTTATTTGGTTATCATCCCGACAACTTTCCGAAACAAGCAAGGCATTGCCCCCATGGCCGAGAAAAAAGGCTCTTCCAGCGAAAAAACCCTTTACTGCTCTTTTTGCGGCAAAAGCCAGCATGAAGTGAAGAAGCTGATCGCCGGTCCGTCGGTCTTTATCTGCGACGAGTGCATTGACCTGTGCAACGAGATCATCCGCGACGAATTGCCTGCTGGGGACTTGGCCCGCGAAGGCCGCAGTGACCTGCCCACGCCGGTCGAGATCAAGGCCAATCTGGACAACTATGTGATTGGCCAGGATGTTGCCAAGCGCACGCTGGCGGTGGCGGTGTACAACCACTACAAGCGCCTGCGCCATAAGGACAAGGCCCACAAGGACGATGTGGAGCTGTCCAAAAGCAACATCCTGCTGATCGGCCCTACGGGCTCGGGCAAGACGTTGCTGGCGCAGACCCTGGCACGCATGCTGGATGTTCCGTTTGTGATGGCCGACGCCACCACGCTGACCGAAGCCGGTTATGTAGGCGAGGACGTCGAAAATATCGTCCAGAAGCTGCTGCAAAGTTGCAACTACGAAGTCGAGCGCGCCCAGCGCGGTATTGTCTATATCGATGAAATCGACAAGATTTCGCGCAAATCCGACAACCCCAGCATCACGCGCGATGTGTCGGGCGAGGGCGTGCAGCAGGCGCTGCTCAAACTCATCGAGGGCACCATGGCCAGCGTGCCGCCCCAGGGCGGGCGCAAGCACCCGAACCAGGATTTCCTGCAGATCGACACAACCAACATTCTTTTCATCTGCGGTGGCGCGTTTGCAGGGCTGGAAAAGGTCATCGAGAACCGGACCGAGGCCTCTGGCATCGGCTTTGGCGCATCGGTCAAAAGCAAGAAGCAGCGCTCGCTGACAGAAGTGTTCACAGAGATCGAGCCCGAAGACCTGATCAAGTTCGGGCTGATTCCTGAACTGGTGGGCCGTATGCCAGTGGTGACTGCCTTGGCTGAACTGAGTGAAGATGCGTTGGTGCAGATCCTGACCGAGCCGAAGAACGCGCTGGTCAAGCAGTACAGCAAGCTCCTGGCCATGGAAGGCGTGGACTTGGAAATCCGCCCTGCCGCCCTGAAAGCCATTGCCCGCAAGGCGCTGGCCCGCAAGACGGGCGCGCGAGGTCTGCGTTCCATCCTGGAGCAATCGCTGATCGGCACGATGTTCGACCTGCCCAATACCAGCAACGTCGAAAAGGTGGTGGTGGACGAGTCCACCATCGAAGAAAACAAGCCGCCGCTGCTCGTGTACCGCGAAGCGGCCAAGAAGGCCTGAGAAGACCGGAGCGGGCGCCATGTTGTCGCCCTTTGAACCATCAACCCTTGCGCCAGTACGGCTGCGTGCAAGGGTTGAAAATCCCCACATGTGGACCCACTTCCACAGAGCACTTTGAGGATTTCCATGTCCGGACATACCCCCCTGCCAGCCACCCCTATTGACCTGCCGCTGTTGCCTTTGCGCGATGTGGTGGTGTTCCCTCACATGGTGATCCCGCTTTTTGTGGGCCGCCCCAAGAGCATCAAGGCCCTTGAGATGGCCATGGAGGCTGATCGCCGCATCATGCTGGTGGCCCAAAAAGCTGCCGCCAAGGATGAGCCCTCGGTGGCTGACATGTTCGATGTGGGCTGCGTCTCCACCATCTTGCAGATGCTCAAGCTGCCCGACGGCACCGTGAAGGTGCTGGTGGAAGGCCAGCAGCGCGCTCTGGTGGCTTCCATTGAAGATGCCGAGACGCATTTCATGGCCACCGTGACTCCGGTGGAGGCGACCCCCGACGCCAATAAGCCCAGCGAAATCGAGGCCCTGCGTCGCGCAGTGATGCAGCAGTTTGACCAGTACGTCAAACTCAACAAGAAGATCCCGCCCGAGATCCTGACTTCCATCTCCAGCATTGACGACCCAGGTCGACTGGCAGACACCATTGCTGCACACCTGCCCCTCAAGCTCGAGAACAAGCAGGTGGTGCTGGATCTTTCGGATGTAAAGGCGCGCCTCGAAAATCTGTTCGAGCAGCTCGATCGCGAAGTGGACATCCTGAACGTCGACAAAAAGATCCGTGGCCGCGTGAAGCGCCAGATGGAGAAGAATCAGCGCGACTTCTATCTGAACGAGCAAGTCAAGGCCATCCAGAAGGAACTGGGTGAGGGCGACGAAGGCGCCGACATCGAGGAGATCGAGAAAAAGATCAAGCTCGCCAAGATGCCGGCCGAGGCCCGCAAGAAGGCTGACGCCGAACTCAAGAAGCTCAAGCTGATGTCGCCCATGTCGGCCGAGGCGACGGTGGTGCGCAACTACATCGATGTGCTCACCGCACTGCCTTGGAGCAAGAAGACCAAGATCAAGCACGACCTTGTGAATGCCGAGGGCGTCCTCAACGAAGACCATTACGGCCTCGACAAGGTCAAGGACCGCATCCTTGAATACCTCGCGGTACAGCAGCGCGTGGACAAGGTGAAAGCGCCCATCCTGTGCCTGGTGGGCCCTCCTGGCGTGGGCAAGACCTCGCTGGGGCAATCGATCGCCAAGGCCACCGGTCGCAAGTACGTGCGCATGGCCCTGGGCGGCATGCGCGACGAGGCCGAGATCCGCGGGCATCGCCGCACCTACATCGGTGCGCTGCCAGGCAAGGTGCTGCAGAGCCTGTCGAAGGTGGGCACGCGCAATCCGCTGTTCCTGCTGGACGAGATCGACAAGCTGGGTACTGACTTCCGGGGCGATCCGTCGAGCGCTCTGTTGGAGGTGCTGGACCCCGAGCAGAACCACACCTTTGGCGACCACTACGTCGAGGTGGACTTCGACCTGAGCGATGTGATGTTCGTCGCCACATCGAATTCGATGAACATTCCGCCGGCACTGCTCGACCGCATGGAAGTGATTCGCCTGTCTGGCTACACCGAAGACGAGAAAACCAGCATCGCCATGAAGTACTTGCTGCCCAAGCAGCTCAAGAACAATGGTGTGAAGGACGAAGAACTGCTCATCACCGAGCCTGCAGTGCGCGACATGGTGCGTTACTACACCCGTGAAGCGGGTGTGCGTTCGCTCGAGCGCGAGCTGTCCAAAATTTGCCGCAAGGTGGTCAAGGGCCTGCAGCTCAAGAAACTGGAGCCGCAGGTGGTGGTCACGGCTGACAACCTGCCGGACTTTTTGGGCGTGCGCAAGTACACCTATGGCCGTGCGGAGCTGCAAAACCAGGTGGGGCAGGTAGTAGGCCTGGCCTGGACCGAGGTGGGTGGAGATCTGTTGACCATCGAGGCGGCCATCATGCCGGGCAAGGGTGTGATTACGCGCACGGGTTCGCTGGGTGATGTGATGAAGGAATCCGTGGAGGCTGCCCGTACGGTGGTACGCAGCCGAGCGCGCATGCTGGGTATCAAGGATGAAACGTTCGAAAAGCGCGACATCCACATTCACGTGCCAGACGGTGCCACCCCCAAGGACGGCCCCAGCGCGGGGGCTGCGATGACTACCGCGTTTGTTTCTGCGCTCACGGGTATCCCTGTGCGCGGCGATGTGGCCATGACAGGCGAGATCACGCTGCGTGGCGAGGTGACGGCCATTGGTGGCCTTAAGGAAAAGCTGCTGGCCGCATTGCGCGGTGGCATCAAGACCGTGCTGATCCCTGAAGAGAACGTGAAGGACCTCGCCGAGATTCCGGACAACGTGAAGAGCGGCCTGGAGATCGTGCCCGTGCGGTGGATCGACAAGGTGCTGGAAGTTGCTTTGGAGAGCAAGCCCGTGCCGCTGACGGATGAAGAGGTTGCAGTGGCGGCTGCGGTGCCTGTGTCGACGGACAAAGCAGCGGTGTCATCCGCCACGGCCGATGGATTGAAACATTGACGCAATTTTTTTGGGAACTCCCAAAAAATGCGCTACAATTCATCCCATCGCAGCAAACGTTGTACAATGTAAGGCTTCGGTAAATGCGGGAATAGCTCAGTTGGTAGAGCGCAACCTTGCCAAGGTTGAGGTCGAGAGTTCGAGACTCTTTTCCCGCTCCAATTTCCACAAAAAGGGAAGCAGTTGCTTCCCTTTTTTGTCAGAGGAATGAGAGTTCCTGGCGCGGTAGCAAAGCGGTTATGCCCCGGATTGCAAATCCGGTTAGTCCGGTTCGACTCCGGACCGCGCCTCCAAAAAAATCTAGTCGAATCAACGACTTACAAACGGACCCTAGCGGTCCGTTTTTGTTTTCCGGCTCTGGAATCGCTCCGAATCGCTTTCAACCGCGCACGATCTGCGGGGTAACCACGCGTTAAGTCTCGTTTTGTCCGAGCACGCCAGTACACTCGCGGCCAATCAAACTGACGCGGGTGGAGCTGTGGCGAGTGTGAGGAAGACCCCCACGGGGCGTTTTGAGCTGTGTGTGCGCAACAAGCTGTTGCCCAAACCCTTCTATAGAACCTTTGACGTTGAGGCCGAGGCGCTTGCCTTCGGTGAGCAGCTCGATCTGCTGCTGGCCGCTGGCGTGGTGCCTGCGGACCTACTCACCCCCCAGACCACCACACCGCAGGAGAAGCTGCGCTTTGTGCTGACGGCCTGGATCAACTCGGGCCACCCGGCCAGCACCGATGTGCCGGTGCTTGAGCTGCTGGTGAGCGAGGTGGGCGAGGTGAAGATCAACCAGGTGACCTATCAATGGGCTGAGTCCTGGGTGCAGTCCCTCAAGATCGAGCGCAACTTCGCGCCAGGCACGATTCGCAAGCGGATAGGGTCACTGTCCAGGGCGCTGGATTGGTGGCTACGCAAGCACCCCGACGCGCTGGTGGGCAACCCTCTCAAGCTGCTGCCCCGTGGCGCTGCCAGCTACAGCGAGCGTGATGCCGAGATGCTGGCCAAGCTGGCCGCCAACGCGAAGCCAGACGAAAAAATCAAGGTGGTGAAAGAGGATGTGGTGCGCGACCGGCGCCTGCTGCCAGGCGAGCTGGAGCAGATCCTGGCGGTGATCGATGGCCACAAGCGTGATGACCGTGAGCGACCCCTGGAGCTGCGCCACCAGGCAGCGCTGCGCGTGCTGTTCTTGCTGATCTACAACACGGGCATGCGCCTGCGTGAGGCCTACACGCTTTCACGCGGCCAGGTGGACCTGGAGCGCCGGACCATACGTGTGCGATCGGGAAAGCAATGGCGGGGCAAGGTGAAGTTCAGGGACGTGCCCATGCGGCGCGAGCTGCACCAGGTGCTGGTGGACTACCTAGCGACGCTGCCTGCGGACCCTGATGCCCTCATCTTCCCCTGGTGGAACGGTGAGCGCACCAATGATGAGATGGATCGGGTTTCCTCGCGCCTGGCCACGCAGTTCGGGCGGATCTTCGAGTACGCTAAATGCGAGGGACTGACCGAGCATGACTTGCGCCATGAGGCCACCTGCAGGTGGTACGAACTGCGCGACCCCAAGACCGGCGCCTGGGTGTTCCGTGAGGCCGAGATCGACAAGATCATGGGCTGGGCGCCTGGGAGTCGGATGGGCGCGCGCTACGCGAGTTTCCGAGCTGAAGATCTTGCTGCGAGAATTTGGTAGCGCTTATTATTATAAGTAGGAGGCGAAAATGAGTTTTGACGATGAGAAGGCAAAAATACGGCGTAACTTGGTTGTTTTTTGCTCCGTTTATCTTGCTGGGGCATATTTGGGTATATCTGCGCAAGAGACGCTGAATGCATATTTCAGCACTAAAGGTGGCATAGAAATTCCAGTTGAAAAGGTTGTCGTTGTATCTTTGATAGTGTTCTTGTACTTATCTTGGCGCTGGTTTACAAGCGACGAGCAACGCGAACAATTTGGAGCCATGACTGGTGGGTTAAGAGGGAGGTTTGATAGCTTGATAAATGATTGGGCGATCAAACGAATGGATTCCAGTAGCTTTGACCGACATTTCGAATTTCTCGAAGAGGTTGAGCGTGAAAAGTATGACAGGTGGATTAAATTTATTGAGAAAAATTTGAACGCCACTCCAAACTTCAAATCGAATGTGAATAGCTACAAACGCAAAGGAAAATCGGGAAATTGGCTTATGCATCTTGAATGGTTTGGGCCTAAAGGTGTTAGAGAGCAGGATCAGTTGGTTAACTTCAAGGTAAACCTACAGTGGTGGTTGGCGATAATTTTGTTAATCCGCGCCAGTTTCTTTGTGCTATCCCGCTCGGCCTTTTGGGAATGGGTGCCGCCTGCTATTTTGAGCCTTGCCACCTTTCTGCTAATTTCCTACCGTGTAATTAATATTTATCTAGGCTAATTAGAAGGCATTCTGTGTGGCCGTTAATTTTGCGGCTGTTGAGGGGGCTGGGGCAGCTGGGGTAGCT
>NZ_JBWKYJ010000102.1:0-13233 GCF_059423685.1 Acidovorax sp. GW460-11-11-14-LB4
GGACAATGGCCCGCACCCGCTAAAGCCCCCTCCTCCACGCCCATCGCACCTGCGGCCACGCCTATAGCGTTCGTGCGGGCCATTGTCCTGGCCTACGAAGCGCGCGGCAAGAGCCCCGACCAGGCCCTGGCCCAGGCACAGATTGCGCCGCAACTGCTGCAGGACGACACCGCCCGCATCACCGCCTGGCAGATGGAGCAGATCTCCGACGCCGCCATGCAGGAGCTGGACGACGAAGCCCTGGGGTGGTTCAGCCGCCGCCTTCCCTGGGGCAGCTACGGCATGCTGGCGCGCGCCAGCATCAGCTCGCCCACGCTGCAACTGGCCCTGGCCCGCTGGTGCCGCCACCACGGTCTGCTGGCGGACGACATTGCGCTGCACCTCACCACCCAGGGCGACACCGCCACCCTGGCCATCACCGAGGCCCGCGACCTGGGTGCCCTGCGCGAGTTCTGCCTGGTCTCGGTATTGCGCAACGCGCACGGCCTGGCCTGCTGGATGGTGGACTCGCGCATCCCCCTCATCGCTGCCGAATTTGCATTTGACGCACCGCCGCACGCCGATGCGTATGCCGTGCTGTTTCGCGGCCCCGTCACCTTCCACGCGCCAAGCACCGCCATCCACTTCGACGCCCGCTACCTGCACCTGCCCCTGCGCCGCGACGAACAGGCCCTGCGCCAGATGCTGCAGCACGCCCTGCCCCTGACCGTGCTGCACTACCGCCGCGACCGCCTGCTGGTGCAGCGCGTGCGCCAGTTGCTGGCCGCCCCCCTGCCCGGCCAGCCGGCCCATGCGCTGCCCCAGCACAGCGCCGAATCACTGGCCGCGCTGCTGCATGTATCGCCACGCACGCTGCACCGGCAGTTGAAGGAAGAAGGCGCCACGCTGCAAGGCCTGAAAGACGAGGTGCGCCGTAGCCGCGCGGTGGAGCTGCTGCATCGCACGCAGCGACCGATCAAGCAGGTGGCCGAGGCGGCGGGGTTCGAGAACGAGAAGAGTTTTATCCGGGCGTTCCGCGGGTGGACGGGACAGTCGCCGGCGGAGTTTCGGAGGGTGGCGCGGGTGTAGTGAACAACCTAGCGAATGCAGACAAAGTCGGCGCCCGAGACACTTAAACTTGGCCACGGGAGAGACAGGATCATCGAGACCTTGATTGCATCCGAACGTTTACTCAATATCCTCAAAATACTCCTTCTTCAATGAGCAATTCGCCTCGCAATGCGGCCAGATTGCAATCCCAGAAACTCTCCGCCTACACACTAACGCTAGGACTCACATGGCGCAGCGCGTTCCTTCAACCTCGTCTGCCAGCGTCTTTGGAGGGCTCTGGTTCGTGTTTCAACACGCAGACAATCGTTTCGCTCTCTGGATTTCGTCCCTCACCGGTAAGGAGGAACTTTATTTAAACGACGCCCTGGTAGCTGTGAGGCGAAAGATTGCTCTGACGTCCGTGCACGAGCTCACCTTGAACGGATCCAAGTATTCGCTGGAGCTTTCCACTAAGAACATGCGTCGAGGGATTTTTGAATGTGTGTTACGTGAAAACGGGTACCCCGTTGCCGCCTTGGCAACAGAGTACGTTGTGCCTCGACGGGGGCTACAAAGCGCAATCGCCCTCATTGGTACGGCTCTAGTTGTGTATCTATCGCTGAAGACGCACTCGTCCTTCGGCCTAGCCGGGCTCGGGATTCTGGTTTGGGCAGCCCTTTCATATGCGATTGTGGGCAGGGGTAGCGGCTATGCCATTCGCGCCATCCCCCCAAGAGAAAGTCAGAAAACCTAACATGCGAACGAAACGGATACACGGTTAGGTAGCAACGCGACCCGCCAAACAATTTAGCTTTGAATGACGCTTGGATCCATCACTACAACAGTCTGCCAATTCAGGGGATAGCCCAGTACCACCCAAGCAGCGTTGAGTGCCAAAAGAACGACAAGGCGAACCCACTACATGCTCCACCTACACCACTGCATCAGCGCCCGCTCCTTCCGCCCCCTGTGGATGCTCGAAGAGCTACAACTGCCCTATCAGCTCCACATGCTGCCCTTCCCGCCGCGCGCCAAGGCGCGGTGGTTTCTGGACGAGAACCCGCTGGGCACGGTGCCGCTGCTGGTGCAGGGCGATGTCCGCATGACCGAATCCGCCGCGATGTGCCAGTACCTCGCGGCCACACACCCGGATGCGGGGCTGGACGTGGCGCCCACGCACCCGGCGTATGGCGCCTACCTGAACTGGCTGCACATGAGCGATGCCACGCTGACCTTTCCGCAGACGCTGGTGCTGCGCTATGGCCGCTTTGAGCCTGCGGAGCGGCAGCAGCCGCAAGTGGTGGAGGACTACAGCCGCTGGTTCCTGGGCCGGCTGCGCGCCGTAGAGACGGCCCTGACCCACAGCCGCAGCGACCATCTGTGCGCGGGCCGCTTCACGGCGGCGGATGTGGCGGTGGGGTACGCGCTGCTGCTGGCGCAGCACCTGGGGCTGGATGCGCAGTTTGGCCTGGCCACGCAGGCCTATTGGCAGCGGCTGCAGCAGCGGCCCGGCTACCAGCGTGCCATGGCGGCGCAGGTGCGGGCTGCCGAGGAGCAGGGCGTGCCCACAACCCCGGCGCCAAATACGCGGCCCTGAGCGCCGTCAAGAGCCCCTGAGCGCGCGCCCTCAGTCCTTGGCCTGCAGCCCCGCTGGCGGTGCATGTGGTGCATGGGGATCGGGGCTGAGCAGCGATTGCACCAGCGCCCGGAACTCGGGCGAGTGGCGCAGCACGCTGCCGCCCGCCTCGATGAGGTCGGTGACTTCTTCCGACGTGATCGAGAACGCCGTGGGCACCTGCAGCAGGCGGCGGCGTGCGATGTCGTCGGGGGCGTCGCGCAGGTTGACGGGGATGACGTGGATCTCTGCGTCGGGCGCGAACACGTCGTTGGCGCCGGTGGGGCCTGACGCCAGCGAGCGCTGCCATTGGCGTGTGATGTCGCGCAAGAACTCTTGCGTCTCGCGCGTGGCGCGGGCGCCGGTGCCGAACAGCAGGGCGTCCACCACCTGCGCCATGTTGGGCACCTTGTCGCTCATGTCGATGTTGACCGAGGGATCGCGCTCGGCGTTTACCGTGATCAGCACCAGCTTGCGGATGGTGGCAGGCGGTATGCCGACCTCGCTGAAGGTCTGGCGCAGGCCACCATTGGCCAGGGCGCGGTCCAGCAGGCGCTGCACCCCCAGGTTGTCGGCCAGGCCGCCATCGACCAGATGGATGTAGGGCTTGCGCTGCGCATCCACATAGCTCAGTTCATGGGCGCGGTTGAGCCGCACGCGGTAGTCGCCCGTCGCCGCCGCGGCGACCGATGGGGAGGGACGATCGGGGCACTGGTCGGCGTAGTTCTTGAGCGTCATCGGGCTCAGCAGCAGCGGCACCGCTGACGAGGCCGCCACGGCGAACGACAGCGGCACCTTGCGCAGGTCTGAGCAGATCAGCGAAAACTGCTCCCAGGTGAACTCAAAGCCGGTGCCCAGCGACATGTCGGTGGCGGTGATGAACAGCTGCGGGTGGCGCGGGCGCCGCTCCACGTCGCCAAAGGTCAGGCCGCCATACAGCTCGTCCAGCCGCCGTGCCAGCAGGTGCGTGCGGCCCAGCCAGGGGGAGGTCAGGTCGATCAGATTGCCCGGGCGCAGCGCCTGGGTGATGAGGCTGTTCTGGAAGTTCTGGCGCAGAAAGTCCTGTTCAAAGCGTGGCAGCCCTTCGATGCCATGCGCCGCAAAGTAGGCCGCCACAATGCTGCCGCCCGACACGCCGCTGACCACGTCGGTGGCGTCCAGCAAGGTGGTGGGGTTACCGTTCCACACAAACCGCGTCTGCTGCAGCTCGGTCAGCACGCCATAGCCAAACGCGGCGGCCCGCGCCCCACCGCCTGACAGCGTGACGGCCACGAGGATGGTCGGGTCGCGCTCGGACTTGCGCACAGGGATGTTCTGATCGCCCGCAGGCAGGGGTTCGTTGATCCAGGGTTTGACCGACGAACAGCCCGCCAGCAGCGCCAGGGCGGCGGCCAGTACCGTGTGCTTCATGACCCGCGCAGAGGTGTTCATCGCCATGTCCCTTTTTCTGTGCACCCGTGTCAGCAGCCGAGCAAGCCGGGCAGCTCCGCCATGCTGCGAAACACGTGCTGCGCCCCTGCAGCCCGCAGCGCGGCCCCATCGTCCAGCGGGACGTAGGCAAACACGGTGGCCCCGGCAGCCACACCGGCGGTGACGCCGGTCACGGTGTCTTCGACCACCGCACAGCGCGTGGGCGCTGCCTGCAGCGCTGCAGCGGCGGCAAGGTACACATCGGGCGCGGGCTTGGTGGCGGGCATTTCGTGGCCGCTGAAGATGCGGCCTTCAAAGTACGGCGCCAGGCCCACCTTGGCCAGCTGCATCTCGACCTTGAAACGGTCGGCCCCCGAGGCACAGGCAATGCGCCCGCCGTGGTGGGCGTGTACACGCTCGACAGCGCCATGGATGTGCTCGATGGCGGTGAGCTGCGCCTCCAGCGCGGCGTTGCGGCGCGCGTAGAAGGCCGACATCCATTCGTCGGTCAGCGGGCGGCCCGTGTGGTGCTCAATGCGCGCGGCCTCGCTGCGCACCATCTTGCCGATGAAGAGGCGCATGCACTCATCGGGCGTCAGCACCCACCCGGCCTCGGCCAGCATGTCGCGCAGCACGCCGTTGGTGATGGGCTCGCTGTCCACCAGCACGCCGTCACAGTCAAACAGGATTGCTTCAAATTTCATAGCTATCAAGGCATATTGCACTAGCGCTTGGGGTGGTTTTGGCTTGAATTTCAGCCATGGAGGTCTCCATCGACATAGAACCAGCACCCCTCCTCGCGCACAAAACGGCTGGTCTCGTGCAGGCGCACGGCGCGCCCGGCGACACGGTAGCGGGCCACAAACTCGACCACGGCGTGGTCGGCGTCGGTGGCGACGTATCGGCGCACGTCCAGCCCGAGCCATTTGGCGCCCGCATCAAAGTCGAGCGTGGCCGGGCGCGTGCTGGCGTGCCAGGTGGTCTGCAGGTAGTCGGCCCGCTCGCTCACAAAGGCGGTGTAGCGCGACCGCATGAGGCTTTCGGCATCGGGGGCGGCCATGGCATCCAGCCCGGGTGCCGCCAGGTAACGGCCGCAACAGCTGGCGAATGGCAAGGGGAGAACGCTTTTGCCCTTGCTGCCACCCGGGCCCGCAGGCGCCAGGCGCCCGCAGGGGCAGGTGTCGTTAGGCTGTGGCAAGGGCATCGTGATGCCCTTCAGCGCAAGGCACCAAACACCTTGCGGGCGATGGCGCTGCCGGCGGCGGCCGGGTCCTGGCGGATCTTGCGCTCTTCTTCGCCGATCATGAGGTACAGGCCGTCCAGCGTCTTGCCCGTGACGTACTGCGCCAGGTTGGCGTCTTCGGCCTTCAGCAGGCCAAAACTCGCGGCTTTGCCCGCGAAGGCGTTGTATTTCTGCGTGAGGCCGACTTTCTCGGTGGCCTGGTTCACCACCGGCAGAAAGCGCTGGCCCAGTGGCGTGCGCGTCTTGTCGGCAAAAAAGGCGGTCACCGAGTTGTCGCCGCCGGTGAGGATGTTCTTGGCATCGGTCACCGTCATGTTCTGCACCGCGCCCACCAGCAGGTCCTTGCCCATAGGCACGGCCGCTTCGGCAGCGCGGTTGATGGACACCACCAGCTCATCGATGCGCTTGCCCTGGCCCAGCGACTTCATCACTTTGGCGGCGTCGTCCAGGTAGCCCGGCAGGCCGATGCGCACCTTGGGGTTGCCCAGAAACCCGTCGTTGCGGCCCAGCAGCGACACCGCCGCCTGCGCGCCCTGGGTCAGCGCGGCCTTGAGGCCGCTGGAGGCGTCGGCATTGGTGAGGTCGCCCAGCGACAGCGCCCAGGCGTGCTGCGCAGTGGCGCACAGCAGCGCCCCCATGAGGCTGGTTTGGTGGAATTGGCGGCGTTGCATGGGGCGGTACTTTCGATGGGGGCAGCAGAGGAGGCCCGCTCGGCCGCCACTGCAATGAGGGCGCACTGTGCCGGAGCCGTGCGGGGGATTGCCCGGGATTTTCGCTCAGCGAATGAGGGGCAAGCCGCAGGCCGTAGACTGGCCCCACCCAAGCATCCAACAAGGAACCTTGCAATGTGGCAAATGAGTGTGCCGTGGTGGGAGTTTGTGCTGCGCGGCGTAGTGGTGTATCTGTTCTTGCTGGTGTTCATGCGCCTGTCGGGCAAGCGGCAGACAGGGCAGTACGAGCCGTTTGACCTGATCCTGCTGCTGATCCTGTCGAACGCGGTGCAGAACTCGATGAACGCTGGCGACAACTCGCTGGTGGGCGGGCTGATCTCTGCCAGCACGCTGATGCTGCTGCATGTGGCGCTGGCGCGGCTGGCGTTCCACTTCCCGCGCATCGGGCGCTGGGTGGACGGCAAAGCCCAGGTGCTGATCCACCAGGGCGAGCTGAACCAGGCGCTGATGCGCAAGGAGCTGCTGACCCGCGACGACGTGGAGGCCGCACTGCGCGCCGGTGGCTGCCTGCACGCGCACGAAGTGGAACGCGCCACCATCGAGACCAACGGGCAGATCACCGTGGTGCTGCGCCGCCGTGGCGAAGAGGGCTGAGCCGCCCCGCGCCCACTCCAACAATCTGCGCCCCCATAGGCCCTCACAACACACGCGACCCGATATGACTGCACTGAACGTTCTGGGCACCATGCTGATGCCCTGCTCCTACGACCCACTGACCGGCTACTACCGCGATGGCTGCTGCAACACCGACGAGCACGACCACGGCACCCACGTGATCTGCGCACGCATGACACAGGCGTTTCTGGACTTCTCGCTGTCGCGGGGCAACGACCTCATCACCCCCCGGCCCGAATACCGGTTTGCAGGACTCAAGGCCAACAACCGCTGGTGCCTGTGCGCCCTGCGCTGGAAGGAAGCCTACGAGGCGGGTGTGGCACCGCCTGTGATCCTGGAATGCACCCATGCCCGCGCGCTGGAGTTTGTGACGCTGGCGCAGTTGCAGAGCGCGGCGCTGTCCAGCAGCTGACTGTTCTGACAAGCGTGGGGCGCACTCCGGGCCGGGTGCGCCACCCCTTGCACCCTACCTCTGTCGGGTTGCCGGTGATTGGCTGCACGGCGAAAGATCAGGACTTTGTGTTCCTCCCTTTCGCTGCACATGCGGCCACATCCGTCACCATGACTATCACCCTTCCTGCCCCGCTGCGGCGCGCACGTGCCGCTGCCACCCCGCCCCGTTCAACCACCCCGCTGCGCCTGTGCGCAGTCAGCGCGGCCGTGGCCGCTGCTGCACTGCTGAGTGGCTGTGAGACCACCAACATGCGCATGGGCAGCGCCGACGCCAAGACCGTGGCCACCGGCAGCGCTGCGGGCGGAGCCTCTGCCGGCGCCAGCGACTCGCTGGAGCGTTGCGAAAGCCCGCTGGGCACCGTCTCCTTGATCGAGAACCAGCAGGCTGGCTGGTACACCATCCTGCGCGACCAGTACCGCCTGCCACCCACCGCCAACCTGCTGCGCCTGCTGGTGCAGCAGTCCAACTGCTTTGTGGTGGTGGAGCGCGGCGCAGCCGGCATGAACGCGATGACGCGCGAGCGCGCGCTGATGCAGTCGGGCGAAATGCGGCAGGGCAGCCAGTTTGGCCAGGGGCAGATGGTGGCCTCGGACTATGGCCTGTCGCCCGAAATCGTGTTCCAGAACAACAACGCTGGCGGTGCCTCCGCATCGCTGGGCGGCCTGGTCGGTGGCCGTGCCGGGGGCCTGCTGGCAGCCATCGGCGGCAACATGAACACCAAGGAGGCCAGCGCGCTGCTCACGCTCATCGACAACCGATCCGGTGTGCAAGTGGCGGCGTCGGAAGGCAGTGCCGCCAAGACCGACTTTGGCGCCATGGGGCAACTGCTGGGCGGATCGGGCGGCGCGCGCATGGGCGGTTACTCCAACACGGCCGAAGGCAAGGTGATTGCGGCCGCCTTCATGGATGCGTTCAACCAGATGGTGCAGTCGCTGCGCAACTACCGCGCCCAGACGGTGAAGGGCCAGGGCCTGGGGGGTGGCGGGCGGCTGAGTGTGGACGGCGCCGCACCGCCCTCGCAGACATCGGCCGCGCGTGCTTCCGCGCAAAGCAATGGAGCCACCGCAGGACTTTCGCTGCGCGATGCGCAGGCCCGCCTGAACGAGCTGGGCTACAACGCGGGCACGCCCGATGGCGCCATGGGCGGCAAGACTACGGCAGCGCTGCGCGCCTTTCAGAAGGACAAAGGGCTGCCCACATCCGGGCGGCTGGATGCGGCCACAGCGGCGGAACTCGCCCGCTGAAGCCTGAGGGATGCCCCGGGGACACCGGGGCGGGTGGACCTGCAGCAATAGGCGCGCTCCAACACAAAGCGGATCACAGCCGATCAATGAAAAGCCCCCGCAGCAACTTCGCTGCGGGGGCTTTGGGTTGGTTGGGGGGCCGTACAGCCCCCAGCACTCAGTTTTGCGTGTAGCAGGTCTTGGCGGGCAGAACGGTGTCCACGTAGCTCTCCACACTGGCCGCCGTCGGGAACGCGGTGGGTATCTGATCGCCAAAGATGCACAGGCGGGGCCCCTTGCGTGCCCAGACAGCGCGCGATGTCAGGCCCGACGGCTGGGTCCACAGCCCCCAGAAAGCGGTCAGCGTGGCCGTGCTGCCGTTGCGGTCGAACGCCACATTGCCCACATCGGTCAGCGGACCTGCAACGGTGCCCGTGCCGGAACAGCTGGCGTCGGCATACGTCACCACACCGATCTGCCCCGTCACGCGGGTGTCGCTCTGGCGGGTGATGCGCCACAGCGAGCGTCCCCAGGTTCCTGGCCGCACCACCACGCACAGCTCCTGCTTCCAGTCGCCCTCCGGTAGCCCCAGCGCCGCCGTCGCGCAGCTCACGTCCACCGAACTCACATTGGCCGACCCTACCGTGCCCGTTCCGTTGCGCACCGTGCAGCTCTGGCCCGAAGGCTGCGTGCGCACCGTGATGGCGTAGGCCGTGCCACCCGCCAGTGCCGTGCCGAACGTGAAGCCGCCGTTGCTGGAGACCGACAGATCGTCGCGCCCGTTGTTCTGCAGCACCACGGCGCCACCCGCCAGGCCGTTGACCGAGCCGCCCACCGTGTAGGTGGCAGCCGCCAGGTTTTCGCAGCGCACCTGCACGTTGCTCACGTTGGCAGTGGCTGTACCGGTGCCTTCCGTCACCGTGCAGCGCTGCCCGCTGGGCTGGGTCTTCACGGTGACGGCATAGGCAATGCCGTTGTCCAGACGCGTGACGAACACGAAGTTGCCATTGGCATTCACGGTCAGGTCGTCCTTGCCGGCGTTCTGCAGCGTCACCGTTTTGCCAGCCCCCAGGCCGCTGACCGCGCCGCCGATACTGAATGCGCCAGCGCTGGGCGGAGGCGTGCCGTTGTCGTCATCACCGCCGCCACAGCCCACCAGCAAGGCGGCAGCCAGGCCCAGGGGGGCCCAGCGGAAGATAGGTCGTGCAGAGTGCCAGGTGCGCCCGGCACCCGTTGCGCTGGCTTGTCGTGTCATGAACAGAAACCTCGTGATGGTGAGTAGAGCGCGGATTCTGCGCAGCCCCCCCTCCCATGCGAAACCCTACGCTGGTAGGGTTTGCGCGCCGTCCATCCTGCTGAACACTTGGCAGAATTTGCCCGCAGGCATACCTTTCGGTATTGGCCGCCCGCCGGGCTGCCTCCCCGCCCTCCCCGCATGTCCCCTTCCTCTCCTTACGCGCTCATCCTCGACGACCATCCGCTGGTGGCACACGGCATGGCCGAATTCCTGCGCGCCCGACTGCCGCAGATGGACGTGGTGGTGGCCGCTGGGGCAAACGACCTTCTGCGCTGGGTGGACACGCGGGGCACACCGGCCATCGCGCTCATCGACTTCTGGCTGGCAGAAGGCGCCGCCGTGGGCCTGATCGCCCAGGTGCGCAACCACTGCCCCGGAATGCCCATCGCGGTGATCAGTGGCGACGATGACCCCGCCGTGATGGACCAGGCCCGGCAGGCAGGCGCGCAGGGCTTCATCCACAAACAAGCAGCGCCTGAAACCTTCGGGCTGGCGGTGGAAGCCTTGCTGAGCGGGCTGGTCTGGTTTGAACCGGGCCATCCGGGCAGCCAGCCGCTGCGCAGCCGCGACCTGCCGGTGACACCGGCCGAGCTGGGGCTGTCTGTCCGGCAGGGCCAGATCCTTGCGCTGGTGCTGCAGGGACTGCCCAACAAACGCATTGCATCGCAGCTGGATATTGCAGAGAGCACCGTGAAGGAGCACGTGACGGGCATCCTGGAGCGGCTGCGGGTGCGCACACGGGTCGAGGCCATCACCCTGCTGCGCGGGCGGCGGCTGGAGCTGCCCTGATGCGCCTCGTCCGGGCTGTGGTGCTGGTCGCGGCCTTGTGCCTGCAGACGGCATTGCCCGCAAGGGCGCAGGCACTGAACCCGGACCTGGCCGAGCTGGACCGGCTGCAAAACCTGTCGCAACGCAACAGCGCCGATGCCGTGCATGCGCTGCAAGCCGCCGCTGCGCGCTTTGCCAACGCGGCCGATGCCGCGACCCGGCGCACTTACTTGGCGGCGCTGACAGACGCGGCCTTTGAGACGGGGCAGGCGACGGTGGTGACCGAGGGCATTGCGCAGCTGAAGGCGCTCGCCGCTGCGCAGAAAGATCCGTCGTCGCAGGTGCTGGCTGTCTGCTTCGAGGCCCGGCAACTGGCCGTGGCGGGAAAAACACGCGCCGGACTGGACGCACTGGCGCGCGAAGCGGCCGCCGCCGAGCGCGCACCCGACCCCTGGGTGCGCTGGCTCTATCACCTGACGCTGGGCGCCCTGCACAGCGGCAACGGCCAGTTCGAAACGGCGATGACCCACCTGCTGCGCAGCCTGGAACTCTCGCGCACGCTGCCACGCCAGGCGGCCACGTCTGAGCTGCGGTCGCGCACCCACCTGGAGCTGCTGCACTTCGACATGAAGAACCCGGACCGGGCGCTGCAAACCATCCGCGAGACGCTGCCCCTGGCCGAAAAGCTGGACGCCCGGCAGGCGCTGGGCTGGCTGCACCTGCACCGTGGCAATGTGGAAAACGTGCAGGGCAACCTCGACACCGCCGTGGCCGCCTACCGGCAGTCCTTGCAGATCGCCCGCGCTGGAGGGCTCACCGGGCTCCAGGCCACGGCGCTGAACAACCTGGGCGACGTCCTGCTGCAGCGCAAGGCGTATGCCGCGGCCGAGCCCGTATTGCGCGAGGCCCTGGCCGCGTACCGCAATGCACACGAGCTGAACGGGGCCGCAATGGCGCAGGCCAATCTGGGCTTTGCACTCATGGGCCAGGGCCGCATTGCGGCTGGGGTGCATGAGGTGGAGGCAGGCATCCGGTTTGTGCACGAAGCGGGCTCCCTGCCCATGGAAGAGCAGCTGCTGGGCGAGCTGTCGCGCATGTACGAGCAAGCCGGTCTGTACCGCGAGGCCATGGCCACCACCCGCAAGCAGCAGGCGCTGGCCAAGGAGCTGTTCCATGCCGAGCGCGACCAGGCCGTGACGGCCTTGCAGGAGCGCTTTGACAGCGCTGAACGGCAGCGCCAGATCGAGCAGCTGGCGCAGGCCAACCGGGTGCAGGATGCCGAGCTGCGCGTGCGCCGCATGCAGCAGATCGGACTGGCGGCTGCGGTGGCACTGGCACTGCTTGCAGCGGGCGCCAGCTTCTGGCTGTACCGCCGCACGCGCACTGCCAACGAGGCCCTGGCCGAAGCCCGGCGCCAGGCGGAAGGCGCCCTGACCGAGAAAAACCTGTTCCTCGCCACCGCCAGCCACGACCTGCGCCAACCCGTGCACGCCATGTCCTTGATGGTGGAGGCGATCAACCTGCGTAATACCGACCCGGTCCTGCGCCCGCTGGTGGCCGACCTGCGCACCAGCATGCAGGCCATGAGCCAGCTGTTCAATGCGCTGCTGGACCTGTCGCGCCTGGAGTCGGGGCAGCCGCTGGGCCACAAAGCCGTCGTGGACCTTGGCGCCCTGCTGGCGGACGTTGTGCGCCTCTTCCGCGAGCAAGCCAGCCTCGGCGGCCTGACCCTGCGGCTGCGGCTGCCGCGCCGTGGCGCCACCGTATGGGCCGAGCCGGTGCTGCTGCGCCAGGCGCTGGCGAACCTGGTGCAGAACGCCATCCGCTACACACCGCAGGGCAAGGTGCTGGTGAGCGCACGCGCACGCGGCGGTGACTGGCTGGTGGAGGTGCGGGACACGGGCATTGGCATCGCCCCCGCCGATCAGGCCCGGGTGTTCAGCCCCTACTACCGGGGAGCGCGGGCCGACCAGATGGACGAAGCGGGGCACGGCCTGGGCTTGGCTGTGGTGGCGCGGTGCGCCGAGCAGTTAGGGGCGGCGTACGGCGTACGTTCGCTGGCGGGACAGGGGTCGCGCTTCTGGCTGCGGCTGCCAGCCCACGTGGCACCCGATGCAGACGCGACCACCGCCCCTGCGGCGGCACACCGCCAGTCCATCGTGGACCGTCCGTTGCAGGGCCAGTGCCTGGTGCTGGACGATGACCCCCAGGTGCTCAAGGCCTGGCGCGCCATGCTCGAAGCCTGGGGCGTGACGGCAGCCTATGCCACCACCGGGGCCGAAGCCCATGGCCGGCTGGACGAAGGCATGGTGCCAGATGCCATCTTCTGCGACCAGCGACTGCGCTCGGGCGAGAGCGGCTTTGACATCCTGCGCACGCTGCTGGCCCGCTGCCCAGCCGCCCGGGGTGCGATGGTCAGCGGCGAATTCGACGCCCCCGCCTTGCGGAACGCCGAAGACGAGGGCTACCTGGTGCTGCGCAAGCCCGTGAACCCTGCCGAGCTGCACGCTGTGCTGACGCAGTGGCTGGCCCCCAGCAACAGGCGGCAGGACCAGAGCGCGGTGCCTTTCCCATAAGCACAGGCAGCTACCTTTCCAATAGCGCGGCAGTACACCTACCGGTGTCTTTCGAAGCCCCAGCCGCCGCAGAACGTGCGGTTGTTGCCTGCGGCCTGCTCAGGCAAAGGCAGGTATCACGACACCGGTCGTCTGCCAGCGGTGCACCGCCCGTCTGCCCGCTGCACGCGGCGATCACGCAGCCCCCTACCATCCGCAGCCAACGACCGGCGACATCGACACGCTGGCAAATCACACCAGGAGGGAGCCACACCATGACCACCACCCCGCCC